>NZ_JBKVPW010000008.1:0-7004 GCF_046968865.1 Gallintestinimicrobium sp.
GAACGTTAGTAGCAATTACATTGATGATTGCAGAATCAAAACCAGAAGAAAAAGAAGTGATGGTAAAACTGGTAATGAATCTGTTGAAATTATAGTGGCATTGCATCTGAAACAGAAAAAAGAACAGATCGTGGTAAAAGGGAAGCTGGAAGCTGCATTTACTTACCTTCTGAACCAGGGAAAATATCTGCGGGTGTTCCTGGAAGGTGGAGATGTTCCGATGGATAATAATGCCTCAGAACGTGCGATCCGCGGCTTCTGCATTGGAAAAAAGAACTAACAGGTCATTGATACCATAAACGGAGCAAAGACTTCTGCTGTGATCTACAGTATTGCAGAAACAGCAAAGGCAAACAATTTAAAATCCTACGAGTACTTTGAACATTTGCTGACCGTAATCTCGGAATACATGGAAGACATAGACCGCAAATTTCTGGAAGAACTGCTCCCATGGTTACCAGCGCTTCCGGAAAACATTCGAAAATAAAATTTATATCAGGCCGCAAAAGTGGCTTAAGATTGTCAAGGTACTTGCTATGGTGCGTTTACGTAAGCGGGATATCTTTAGAAGGAAAAGATTTATTGAAAATTCCATCAAAGAGAAGAAATCCGATATTAGCTGATATATTCAGCCGCTTGAAATGCATGGAGCGTAGAGGCAGTGGATTTAAGAAGATATTGGCAGACTATGAGGGACAGGTTGAATTTGATGAGACCAAGATGCCAGTCTTTGAGGCGGATAATGATGATTTTACATTAACGTTGTATAATCTGAATTATGGCACTAATTATGCAACACAGGTGAATGAAAATGTCATAGAAAATGTCATAGAAATTTCGGAAGAAAAAATTAAGAAGTTAATGCCAGAGTATTCTAAGAAGAAGCTTGCTAAAGCATGTGAGATCCTAAAAATGATTTCGGAAACCCCGAATATTTCTATTGATGAATTAAGAATAGCCTTAGACGTTACGGATAGAAGAATTGCTAGATATATATCAGAATTAAAGGATAAAGATATCATAGAACGAAAAGGTCCGGATAATGGTGGAGAATGGAAAATTAAGTAAGTGAATGACAGTAAATATGGCACTCATTGTGGCACCCAAACTTTCACTCAAGGATATTCCGGAGTTAGTCTCAACAAAGTCTCACGAGATTTGAGACTGAGTGAGACTCTATGATATAGCAAAATGCGATAATACTGGCATTTTCAGGTGGATTATAAAGTTGTAGTCTCAAGTCAGTTTCATTTCTGAAATTGTTTGTTGAGACTAACATGAGACTGAGGAGGTTCAAAATCATGAACATAAGCAAAAAGGATTGGAAATTATTTCGAGAAAGATTATCAGGCTGGCAGGAAAATTATATGGAAGGTCTTGTTAAAGAGTATGTAAATTTTCTGAATGATGATAAAAAGCCTGCATCAGAGAAATTCTGGGAACTTGAAAAACGGATAAAAGAAGATAAGCGTCATCCGGGAGTTATCATGGAGATGAGTAAGTCAGAGGTGATATGGGATATTGTTCGGCTTATTAGACTGAAAGTAATTACATATGATGATTTATCAGACTTCAGTGACGAATTACAGATGGAAGTAAAAGAATACTTGAGATGAGCAGGTGATGGAACGGTTAGGATTATTCCTAAGAGAAAGCCTGTAAAGGTAATGGTAGATGAAATGGAGCTGATCAAATGACAAGAGTTTATTTCGTCCGTCACGCGCAGCCGGAACACGATTGGGAAGATGACAGGACAAGACCTTTGACGGAAGAAGGTAAGAAAGATTCTGCAATTGTGCTGGAATTTTTGAAGGATAAGAAAATAGATGCGTTTTATTGTAGTCCGTATAAACGTAGTATGGATACCATTGCAGAGGCAGCAGATTTTTTCACAAAAGAGATTATAACAGATGAGAGATTGAGGGAGCGCGAAAAAGGGCCTGATGGAAACAATCACGGAATGTTCCAGAAACGATGGGCTGATCATAATTATCATGAAGAAGGTGGAGAGTCTATTGCTATGGTGCAAAAACGTAACATAGAGGCACTGAATGAGATTTTATCAGATAATACGGATAAAGATATTGTTATAGGAACCCATGGTACTGCCCTTAGTACGATATTGAATTTTTATGATAATAATTTTGGCTGTGAAGATTTTCTGCGAATTATAGATTGGATGCCATATATTATCGAACTGGACTTTGAAAGCAGTTGTAACGCAACCTGTGTTCATGAGAAAGAAGCGAAAACGGAATCTGAATGTCCGCTTTACAGTTTTAAGTTGGCTGCCAAACAGGAACATTGTCATATAGAGAAGGAATTTAAGGGTAGATAGCATGCGGATAAAAATGCTCGGTGAAGAATTCTGCAGTCATAATATTGAGATTGGCGTAAAGAGATGAAAAGAACAAGGGTATCAACTTCTCCAGGGAAGTGGAATTTTTCAAGGAGGAAATAAAAATGTTTAAGGTTGCAATATTACAAAAACGTGCCATTCATGCACAAATAGATAAGAACATTGAAAGTATCATTATGGCAATGAAAGAGGCTTCGGAAAACCAGGCAGATATTCTTTTGCTGCCGGAATGTTTTATTACAGGATATGATTTGCCTATGTCATATGAAAAAAGCATTGCAGATGATGATCTAAGAATTGCAAAAATATGTGAGAATGCTAAAAAATATAAAGTAGGCGTAGTACTTACTGCGTTTACAAAAGGTAATAAACAACCGCAGAACTCAGCCTTTGTTATCGACAAATCGGGTAATATATTGATGAAGTATTCTAAAGTACATACATGTGATTTTGCAGATGAAAAAAAT
Source organism: Gallintestinimicrobium sp. (assembly GCF_046968865.1). Classification (NCBI taxonomy): domain Bacteria; kingdom Bacillati; phylum Bacillota; class Clostridia; order Lachnospirales; family Lachnospiraceae; genus Gallintestinimicrobium; species Gallintestinimicrobium sp. Next base: position 2,827 of record NZ_JBKVPW010000008.1, read on the forward strand.
GTTGAGTCAGGGAAAGAGTTTAAGGTGTGCGATTTTGAAGGAATACAATTAGGCATTATGATCTGTTATGACAGAGAGTATCCGGAAAGCGCAAGAATACTGATGCTGAAAGGTGCAGAGGTTATTCTTGTACCGAATGATTGTGGTTCTATGCAGCCAAGAGTAAGTGCACTTTCTACAAGAGCATATGAAAATATGGTCGCAGTTGCTATGGCAAATCCGAATGGAGATAATGCTGGATGTTCCTGTGCATTTAATCCCATTTGTTGGGATAGAAATGGAAACTGTGTTGATAACACAGTTTTGCTGGCTGACGATAAGACAGAGGGGATTTTATATGCGGAGTTTGATATGGAAGCTATTAGAGAATATAGGAATCGGGAAATGTTAGGAAACACATTTCGTAAGGTAGAAGCATACAGTCAGTTGTTAAGTAAAGAAATCAAGAAACCATTTATAAGGGATGGTCAGAATAGATAAGCCAGGAGTAACTGTCATGAACATATGTTTTGAAAAATATGGCGGAATAATATGTAGCTATGATATAATATTAAGGAGATTGCTATGTCATTAGGATTAAAAAGAGGAACAGTGCAGCTTGAACCACATGATAAACAGTGGGATGAGGCTGCCATTCAAACAATCAAAATACTTAAATCTATATTAGGAGATGATGCTATTGATATACAGCATATTGGAAGTACAGCAATACCGGCAATTAAAGCAAAACCGATTATTGATATTGCTGTTGGGGTAACTGACTTTGAGAAAATAATGTCACATAATGAGCAGTTAGAGAAGGAAGGGATTTTTTACCGCGGTTCAGATGTCGAACATCAGGTCCTTTATGTAATGGGTGATATGGAGGCGGATATCAGGACACATCATATTCATATTGTAAAATGGAACGGAACCGAATGGAAGAATTATATTCATTTCAGGGATTATCTTAATGCCAATGAGAATGTGGCATTGCAGTATGAAAAATTAAAGGAAGAACTTGAAAGTAAGTATGCAGATGACAGGGTCGCATACACGAAAGGCAAACAGAATATGATAAACAAAATTTCACGCAAATGAAAGAGGAGTGACCTATGATGCACAGAAGTTGATTTCTGACATTCACAGGCAGCCGTAGGTAGGGTAAGAAGACCAACTGTGAGGTGTCAGGAGAAATCCTGGCATCTTTTTTATGAGAAGAAATAGAATAAGCTGTGAATAAAGGGATAGCATAATGCAACGATTTTTAACAAAATTCAGTAGATAATGTTAAGGGAAGTTGGTCGTAAGGCCACTTTTTATATGCTAAAATATGTTAAAAATAATTGCAAAGGTGGGAAAATATGGATAAAACAAGAAGAATATATCTGGATAATATTCGCTGGATCACGGTCTGCATTGTTGTAATTTATCACGTGATTTATATGTACAACGGCGTCCAGCCGTTTGGAGTAATCGGTCCGTTTAAAGAACAACAGCTGCAGGATGCTTTTCAATATTTTGTATATCCCTGGATGATGGCTTTGTTATTTACGGTGTCTGGTATGACAGTCAGATATTATATGGAAAAACATAATGTAAAAGAATTTATTCGAGATAAAACACGCAAGCTGTTGGTTCCTTCCACCGTTGGACTTTTTGTTTTTCAATGGATATTGGGATATTATAATATGAAAATCAGCGATGCTTTGGAAAGTTTTGAGTCAGTTCCAGGAATAGTTCGGTATGTGATCATGGCTATATCAGGAATCGGCGTTCTTTGGTATATACAGGTGTTATGGATTTTTTCGATGCTTTTGCTGCTGGTGAGAAAATTTGAAAGGGATCGTATCTGGAAAAAAGGAGAAAAAACACCAGTATGGCTGCTGGTTTTGTTAACTGTCTGTGTATATGGATTCTCACAAGTTCTTAATACGCCGGTAGTAACTGTGTACCGGTTTGGAATTTACGGGTTCTGTTTTTTTACAGGTTATTTTATTTTTTCACATGATGAGGTTGTTGAACGCTTAAGTAAATGGTGGGGGATTTTTTTGATTGTGGCTGGTGCAACAGGAATATTCTACACAATATATTATTTTGGTGAAAATTATGCGGTAGCTCCTGTGCTTAATAATCTGCCTGCCTGTATTTATTGTTGGTTTTCAATTCTTGCGATTTTGGCATTTATGAAAAAATATGGGAACGCGGAAAACAAAGTATCAAGATGGATGTTAAAAAAATCCTGGGGAATTTATGTTTTTCATTATCTTCCATTAGCTTGTGTTGCTTATTACCTTAGAAGTTTTACATCAGAACTTCCGGAAGGAATTGTCTATATAGTTGTAGGAATCAGTGCATTTGCAGGAGCATTGCTTTTGTATGAAATCATCAGAAGGATACCGATTATCTGTTGGTGTGTATTAGGACTGAAAAAGGAGAAAAAAGATGTTTAAAGACAACCTTGTATCCCTGCGTAAAATGCATGGATTTTCGCAGGATGAGCTGGCCGAAAAGATTGGTGTAAGCAGACAGACACTTTCAAAATACGAAACAGGAGAATCTTTACCTGATATTGAGAAGTGTAAACTCCTGGCAGAAGTATTGGATGTAAGTCTGGATGATTTGGTAAATTATGACAGAGAAAACAGCAATGATCTTGGCCTGGGTGTTCCGCCAAAGGGAAAGCATGTTTTTGGAATCACGAAAGTGGGAGAGAAAGGTCAGATTGTGATACCGGCAAAAGCAAGAAAAATATTTGATATTCAGCCAGGGGATAATCTGATCCTATTGGGCGATGAAAGTCAGGGAATTGCTATTATTAAAGAAAAAAGACTAGTGGAGATATTAAACGGAAATGAATGATAAGCCCTGCGCCCGTGAACACCAACCCAATGCACTAAAACATTCAAACTCATTCAAAAACAGCCTTAAAACGTCAAAATAGACAAAAATGAATTTGCATTTTTGCGAACGAATACGATTGAATTTGAACGAATTTGGCGATACAATAAACTTAACAAAAGCGAAGAAGAAAGGAGGAGGGCAGATGATCTACACGGTAACGTTTAACCCGTCGCTTGACTATATCGTAGGGGTTGACGATTTCAGATTAGGAGCTACGAACCGCACATCCTATGAACAGATGCTTGCCGGCGGAAAAGGAATCAATGTGTCCTATGTTTTGAAAAATCTCGGTTTTGAAAGCACAGCATTCGGATTTCTGGCAGGCTTTGTCGGAGAGGAAATCAGACGGAAGGTTGCGGCAGATGGCATCCATGCGGATTTTCTGACACTTTCAGAGGGAGTATCCCGAATCAATGTGAAACTGAAAAACATTGACGGGACGGAGATCAACGGAATGGGACCGGACATCGCGGCGGATCAGGTTTCGGCGCTTCGGGAGAAGATCAATCAGTTAAAGGCAGGTGACATCCTCGTGCTCGCGGGAAGCATTCCGCAGTCCATGCCGGATACGATTTACATGGACATCATGGCGGATCTGCAGGACAAAGGCGTTGAAATCGCAGTCGATGCGACGCGGGATTTGTTGATGAATGTACTTCCCTATCGCCCGTTTTTAATCAAGCCAAACAACCATGAGTTGGGTGAGATTTTCGGCGTAGAGCTTAAAAAAAGGGAAGAGGTCATCCCTTATGCGAAAAAGCTGCAGGAGAAAGGCGCGAAAAACGTCCTCGTATCCATGGCAGGAGAAGGTGCTGTGCTGATTGACGAGAACGGGCGCGAATATATGAGCCCTGTGCCGAAGGGAAAGGTTGTCAACGCGGTTGGCGCAGGAGACTCGATGGTAGCGGGCTTTATCGCAGGATACCTTGAAAAAAAGGATTACGAATATGCATTCCACATGGGGATTGCATCCGGAAGCGCGAGCGCATTTTCCGAACAGCTTGCGACCCGGGCTGAAGTCGAAGCATTGTTGAAATAAGGCTACCGCAATTCCACTGGCTTTAGACGGTGGGTTAAGGTAGCTAAAAATCAGAAATTATTGTATGCTCATGGTATGGGAACATGGAAATCTAAAAACAGACATAAATACTTATTACAATATCACATTATTTTCGTCTGCAAATATAGGAAGAAATTACTGGTTTCGAGACAGATATCAGATGATATAAAGCAGTTTTCATATGAGATATGTCAAAGGCACAGTGTTATTATCAGATATATGGAAACGGATAAAG
>NZ_JBKVPW010000008.1:7040-148917 GCF_046968865.1 Gallintestinimicrobium sp.
CAGTGGATGTTAAAGGCATATAAATACAGAATATACCCTAATAATGAGCAGAAAATACAAATTGCAAAAACATTTGGCTGTTGCCGTTTTGTATATAATCAGACACTGGCATACCGGAAAGAAGTATATGAGAAAGAGAAAAAATCGGTTAGTAAAACTGACTGTAACAATTACTGCAACAGACAATTAAAGAAAGAATATGAATGGCTGAAAGAAGTGGATAAATTCGCTTTGACAAATGCGATTTACAACATGGATGCTGCATATCAGAAATTTTTTAAGGAACATGCAGGTTATCCGAAGTTTAGGAGTAAACACGATAATCATAAGTCATATACAACAAATTTTACGAATGGCAATATAGCAGTAGATTTCGAGGGCAATAGAGTAAAACTGCCTAAATTAAAAAATGTAAAAGCAAAACTGCATAGAAATTTTAGCGGGCAGATAAAATCGGCAACGATATCACAAGTCCCGAGTGGAAAGTATTATGTATCCATTTTAGTGGAAACAGAACACGTGGAACTGCCGCATACAAATCAAAATACAGGAATAGATTTGGGCGTTAAGGAGTTATGTATTACTTCTGATGGAAAGAAATACGAAAATCCAAAAATTATCAGAAAATACGAAAAGAAACTGAAAAAACTGCAAAGACAGTTAGCGCACAAAGAAAAAAGAAGCCAAAACTACTACAAAGTAAAGAAAAAGATAGCATTATGTCATGAAAAAATAACAAATACCAGAAAAGATTATCTGCACAAGATGTCCCATGAGATTATCAGCGAAAACCAAGTGATAGTTTCGGAAAATTTGCAGATAAAAAACATGGTAAAAAATCATCATTTGGCAAAGTCCATAAGTGATGTATCATGGTATGAGCTGACAAGACAGTTAGAATATAAGGCAAAGTGGAATGGCAGAAAATATATCAAGATAAATACATTTTATGCCAGCAGTCAGTTGTGTTCAGCCTGTGGATACCAAAATACAGAGACGAAAAATCTATCCGTAAGGGAATGGATATGTCCTGTCTGTGGAACAAATCATGACAGAGATATCAATGCGGCAAAGAATATACTGGAAGAAGGATTAAGAGAAATAGCATAAAAATAATAATATAGGGCAGGGACTGCCCGAATTAACGCCTGTGGAGATAGTAGGGAGCAAAACATCCAGTGGATGTTTGTTCTGCTCCGACCGGAGTGGAACGTAGAAACGAGGTCTGCGAAGCAGGAAGCCCATTGGCTTTAGACAAGTGGGTAGTTCACCCGGAAGAGCTTGCACAGATTACCGCACCGACCCTCGTAATCTGCGGGACAAAAGACATGATCCGGGAAGACCACACGAGAAAAATTGCGGAAAATATCCCGAATGCCCGTTTGGCGATCATCAAGGGGGATCATTTTGTTGCAAATAAGCGCTCAGAGGAATTTAACCGGGAAGTGGACAGGTTTCTGGAAAGCCTTTAAAACCATAGGAGAAAGAATGATTCGAAAAGCGGAAAAGAAAGATCTTTCAAGAATTGCAGAAATCCTCGTATTTGATAAGCGAATGAATTATCGATCGATTTTTAAAAACGACGACTATTCTTTTCATGTGCTTCAAGTACTGGATGTTGCAAAAGAGTATGCGCAGCCGGAAATCCTGGATCATATTTTTGTGTATGACGATGGAATTGTGAAAGGACTGATTCATCTGGAACAGACGGAAATCGCAGAGTTTTATGTGGATCATTTTTTTCAGAATCAAGGAATCGGCGCGGCGCTGATGGAGTACGCCAAGCAGGAGCATCGGGCAGACCATCTGTGGGTGCTTGAGAAAAATGAACGCGCGATCCGGTTTTATGAAGCCCACGGCTTTTCTCTTTCCGGGCAAAGGCGTCTGGAAGCGGGGACGACGGAATACGTCATAAAGATGCTCGCAATAGAATGACAATTTGAGGAGGAAAACAGGATGAACAAACGAAAAGGCGCACTTTTTCTGACGCTGTGTCTGTTATTGGCAGGCTGCGGTCAGGGTGCAGGGGCAGAAACGAACGTAGAAACTGAAATAGCAGAAAGTATTGGGATACAAAACGAAAGCGCCATGCCGGACACAGAGGATGCAGATGCAAAAGACTCTGTGTCAGAAACGGGCGAGACGCAAAATACGAAAACGACTGCTCAGGAGCCGGAAACCGAAGCAACTGTGGAAAACACGACAGAACCGAAATATCTAACCCTGGACATATCCACAATGGGCGAAATACTTGCGGACGGCGATGCGGTGGATCCGATCGGGTTGACCATTCTATCGGAAGAGGAAAACGGAGTCAGCTGGGCAAACGACTGGTATGACAGCGAAAATTTGTCACTTCCGATGATCGGCACGGACTGGAACAGCTTTTATGACGATCATTACCAGTACCAGTGGGTGGACGACGAGCTCTATATTTACGAAACCGGTACGGGAAATTGCATCTATGTACTGGATTATCCGACGGATCAGTGGTATATTAACGGCAACAATGCATATCTGGAGGATGGGATTTTTTACGGAGCCAGCGTGAGAAACGGATACGCGCAATCCAATACCTGTTTTATGTTTGCCTATGATCTGGAAAACGATAAGCTGCTGTGGAGAAGCGCAGACCAGACCTATAATTCCATGAATTTTGTAGTCAAAGGTGATGTTATTCTGTGCGGCTATGGCTTTACGGCGGAACCGGATTATCTGTATCAGATCAATCGCAACACAGGAGAAGTGATCGATCGGCTGTCCTTAAAAAAGGCACCGGATCTGATCGTAGAACAGGATGGGAAGCTTTATGTCCATACCTACAGTTACAATTATGTGATCGGGATGGATGTACCGAACGAATTTTGAGTGGGAGGTACGGATTGGGAAATTCTGACAATAGAAAACGGGGTGTGAATTCCAGGCAAAACGAGAAAAACAGGGAAGCTCTGATTGCTGTGCTTACGGTCTGCCTGATTGGCGTACTGGTAACGGTGGTCATTATCGCAGCTGTCGATCTTTACCGGAAACACACCTATACGGCTGAAATCGATCCATCTGAGTACAAAATTATTAAAATAGAAAAAAGTACGACAACGTCCTATTCTGCGGCAACGGAAACCGTGGATACGGATTCGATTTATGTTGTAACTGTCGAATATCAGGTGGATGGCGTTACCTATACGGACACGCTGGACATGCTGACGGGGACGGAGCTTGCCAAAACCCTGTATGGACGTTATCAGACGGATTCGAACCCGGAAGAGGTGCTGGGGAAGCTTTATTATTCACCGAAGAAGCCATCCCATATCGGCAGATATGGAGATGACAGCATTTTTGTGAAGTGATTTTTTCACAGGGAAAGGAAGGCGCTATGGGCTTTTGGATTTTTATGCTGGTGATGGATCTGCTGATTCCGGTTACGATGGTTTTTATTGGAAAAAGATTTCAGAAAAAGCCTCCGAAGGAGATCAATGCGATGTATGGATACCGGACGGCGATGTCCATGAAAAATAAAGAAACCTGGAAATACGCGCATCGCTGCTGCGGAAAGCTCTGGTATGTCAGCGGGCTTGTAATGCTTCCGGTTACGGTAATTGTTTTGACGTGTGTTTTCGGAAAAGGGAACAACTGCGTAGGGAACGTAGGGGGAATTGTGTGTACACTGCAGTGTGTCGTTATCATTGGAACGATCGTTGTGACAGAGCGGGAACTGAAAAGGAGATTTGACCGGAATGGGGAATGGAAGAGGAGCTGAGATTATTAAAATCATCCACCAGCTCCGGAAAAAACATTCCGGGGCCGGTGGATGATCAGCGATCGGAAAAGGACAGACCTCCGCAGAGCGGCGGCTGTAACTTCCTTTCAAAAAAGAGCCTGAGCAAAAACCAAAGAACGGCTTTTGCTCAGGCTCTTTTTTGCAGGAACATCCCTGCTTCGCAGGTCTGTCCTTTTCCTCGTCGCCATGACAAAAAAGCTACTCTTTACCAGAGTAGCTTTTCAATGTTTCTGATTCAATTAAGCTCTTTCAACCCTGCCGGACTTCAAGCAGCTTGTGCAAACGTGCATTCTCCGTGCACCACCGTTGACTTTACATTTAACGCTTCTGACGTTGGAATTCCAGATACGGTTGGATCTTCTATGGGAATGGCTTACGTTGTTACCGAAATGAGCGCCTTTGCCACAAATATCGCATTTTGCCATGATTGCACCTCCTCAAACTATATTCGTCGTTTGACTGACAACATCAGTATGATAACAGAATTAAATACATTTGGCAAGTAAAAAATCATCAAATTTTTAAAAAATTAAAATGGTTATTCCCTTTTTGCAGGAAAGCGGTTATAATAGCCTTAGATTTTCATGGAAAAAGGAGGTTATCACATGAAGGGTTCTTCTATGACGACCCATATGGGCAATATTACGATTGATAATGAAGTGATTGGTCAATATGCGGGAACAGTGGCGATGGAGTGTTTCGGCATCGTTGGCATGGGCGCTACAGTGAAGGGCGGTCTTGTCAAGCTGTTGAAGAGCGACAGCATTACCAAGGGCATTGCAGTTACACTGAATAATAATAAACTGACACTGGACTTCCACGTTATCGTGGCATACGGGGTGAGCATTCTTGCGGTATCGGACAATCTGATCAGCAATGTAAAATATAAGGTAGAGGAATTTACCGGAATTGAGATAGAGAAAATCAACATCTTTGTAGAAGGTGTGCGAGTGATTGATTAAGGAGGACTTAACTGTGGCTGTAAATACGATCGACGCTAAGATGCTTGCAAAGATGTTCTTAGCAGGTGCTAAGAATCTGGAGAGTAAGAAAGAGTGGATCAATGAATTAAACGTGTTCCCTGTTCCGGATGGTGATACAGGTACGAACATGACACTGACCATTATGTCTGCGGCAAAAGACGTTGCAGCGATGAATGCAAACAATGACCTGGATATGAAATCCCTGGCAAAGGCGATTTCATCCGGTTCCTTAAGAGGCGCCAGAGGCAACTCAGGCGTCATTTTATCGCAGCTGTTCAGAGGCTTCACTAAAGCGATCCGCGATTATGATACGATCGATATTCCGCTGCTTGCAGAAGCTTGTGAGAAAGCGGTAGAGACTGCATACAAAGCAGTTATGAAACCGAAGGAAGGCACGATCCTGACCGTTGCCAAGAGTGCTTCTTTAAAGGCGCGTGAGCTGGCAGATGCAGGGGAAACCGACCTGGAAAAATATATCGGCGATATCATTGAGCGCGCAGATTATGTGCTGAGCCAGACTCCGGAGATGCTGCCTGTTTTAAAACAGGCTGGCGTTGTGGATTCCGGCGGACAGGGTCTGATGCAGGTATTAAAGGGCGCTTATGAAGCGTTTTTAGGCAAAGAGATCGACTGGACGGTAACAGAGACCGCAGCTCCTGCAGGCGCTCCGTTTGCAGGCAGCCAGGAAACCGTTCTGGAAGAGAGCGATATCAAATTCGGTTATTGTACAGAGTTTATCATCATGCTTTCCAAGACCTTTAACATCAAGCAGGAGATGGACTTTAAGGCATATCTGGAATCCATCGGTGATTCGATCGTAGTTGTGGCAGATGACGATGTGGTTAAGGTACACGTGCATACCAATGACCCGGGTCTTGCGATCCAGAAGGCATTGAAGTATGGTGCACTTTCCAATATGAAGATCGACAACATGCGCCTGGAGCACCATGAAAAGGTTGTGAAGATGGCACAGAAGGAGCAGCAGGAGGCTGCAGCTGCAGCACCAGCTGAGAAAAAGGCAGCGGCATTTATCGCGGTTTCTGTAGGCGAAGGGATCAATGCGATCTTAAAAGACCTTGGCGTAGACTATATCATCGAGGGTGGTCAGACGATGAACCCGAGCACTGAGGATGTGCTGAATGCCATTGAAAAAGTAAACGCAGAAACCGTTTACGTTCTCCCTAATAATAAAAATATCATTCTGGCTGCAAACCAGGCAAAATATATGACGGAGGACAAGAAGATCGTTGTCATTCCTACCAAGACAATCGCACAGGGCATTACCGCAGTAATCAACTATGTACCGGATCTGAGTCCGGAAGAAAATGAAGCGGCGATGACAGAAGCGATCGAAACCGTTCGCACCGGTGAAGTAACCTATGCAGTCAGAGATACGGTGATCGACGATCATGAAATCCATCAGGGCGATTACATGGGGATCGGAGATGCAGGGATCCTTGCAGTCGGACAGGCGATCGAAACAGTTACGAAAGACATGATCGATAGCATGATGGATGAGGATATGGAGCTGATCAGCATCTATTATGGTCAGGAGACCAAAGAGGAAGACGCTGCAGCGCTCCGCGACAAGGTGGCGGAGAAATATCCGGCGTGTGATGTAGAGCTGCAGTATGGCGGACAGCCGATTTACTACTATATTGTTTCTGCAGAGTGAGGCATAATGGAAGCCAGTCATTTGATTACAGAGATAAAAGGCGTAGGGGTGAAGACCACTGCGCTTTTTTCGAAACTTCATATTGAAACGATAAAGGATCTGATTTCTTATTTTCCGAGAGGCTATGATCATTATGAGGAGGCGCTTCCGGTTGGAGAGCTGTGCACCGGCAAAGTACAGTCGGTAAGAGCCTGTATCGTCGGTACGCCGTCGATGGTGCGGGCAAAAGGAATGGTCATCACACATGCGCAGGCAGGAGATGCTTCCGGGCGAATGAAGCTGACCTGGTTTCGGATGCCGTATCTGAAAAAAGCGCTTCCGGGCGGCAGCTGGCATGTGTTTCGCGGCATGGTACAGGCAGGCACAGGCGGGATGCTTTTCATGGAACAGCCGCGTGTGTTTTCGCAGGGCGATTATGAAACCCTTGCCGGGACATGGCAGCCCAAATATGCGCTGACGAGCGGACTGACCAACCATATGATCTCCAAATGTGTGCGGCAGGCGCTGGAGGAGCTGGAGTTGCCGGATTATCTTCCGGAAGAAATACGGAGCAGATACCGTCTGATCGGATTCCGCGAAGCAATGGAAAAAATCCATTTTCCAGGAAGTCAGGAGGATGTTGTGATGGCCAGAAGACGTCTGGTCTTCGATGAATTTTTAGCCTTTCTGATTCAGATCAAGCGTCAGAAAAAAGAGAATGCAGGGCTGTTAATCGATCGGCCGCTGCAGCCGACAGAGGATACGGACCGCCTGATTGCAGCGCTTCCGTATCGGCTGACCGGAGCTCAGCAGAGGGTTTGGAAGCAGATCGAAGCAGACCTGACAGGACATATGGCGATGAACCGATTGGTTCAGGGGGACGTGGGAAGCGGTAAAACGATCCTTGCTTTTCTGGCGCTTTTGGTGTGCAGTGCAAACAGCAGGCAGGGGTGCCTGATGGCACCGACAGAAGTGCTGGCGGTACAGCACTTTGAAGCACTGACAGAGATGACGGAGAAGTACGGACTGTGTACAAAACCGATCCTGCTGACCGGTTCCATGACGTCGAAACAGAAAAAAGAGGCGTATGCAAGGATCAAATCCGGGGATGCGGACGTGATTATCGGGACACATGCGTTGATTCAGGACAAAGTGGAGTATCGCGATCTTGCACTGGTAGTGACAGATGAACAGCACCGGTTTGGCGTAAGGCAGAGAGAATGCCTGGCAAATAAGGGGGAGGGCGTACATGTGCTCGTCATGAGCGCGACACCGATTCCGCGGACGCTGGCGATCGTATTATATGGCGATCTGGAAGTGTCTGTGCTGGACGAGATGCCAAAAAACCGTCTGCCGATTAAAAACTGCGTCGTAGATCCGTCCTTCCGCAAAAAAGCCTATGCCTTTCTCGAAGCGCAGGTGGAGGCAGGGCATCAGGTCTATGTAATCTGTCCGATGGTAGAAGCCGGAGAGGATTCCGCAGACGGACTGGAAAATGTCACGGATTATACGGAAAAATTAAAAGCTGCCCTGAATAGCTCGATTCGGGTGGCTGCTTTGCATGGAAAAATGAAGGCAGCACAGAAGCAGGAAATTATGGACGCATTCGGAGCCGGGCAGATCGATGTCCTTGTATCGACGACGGTTATCGAGGTTGGGATTAATGTTCCCAATGCAACAGTAATGCTTGTGGAAAATGCAGAGCGCTTCGGACTCGCACAGCTGCATCAGCTGCGGGGACGTGTCGGAAGAGGTCATGCGCAGAGCTTCTGCATTTTTATGACCGAGGATGGAAGCGGTGCAAAAAATAAACGTCTCGATGTATTAAATCACTCCAACGACGGATTTTTTATTGCTAATGAGGATTTAAAGCTGCGGGGGCCGGGGGATCTTTTCGGCATCCGCCAAAGCGGTGACCTGGATTTTGGATTAGGCGATATTTATCAGGATTCTGATGTGCTGATGCTTGCAGGAGAGCTGGCAGATCAGGTGCTTTCCGGGGACGTGGTGCTTCCGGAAAAGGAATTCGGATTATTTGAAAAATCGATCGACTATCGGACGATCTGACCGTACGGCGTGCAAAGTCGGCGCAGGCTTTGCAGCTGTGCGGTTTCATATCTGAGAAAAGGGAGAATGAAATGCAGGAAATCAAAAGCCGGGGGCTGACCCGCGACGCGATCAAGATGATCGCGATGCTGACGATGTTTTTCAATCATTTCAGCCATGTTTTTCTGACAGCGGGGACATATCCGGCGGAATTTTTGAAAGGAATCGGCTATTTTACTGCGCCGGTGATGTGTTATTTTCTGGTGGAGGGGTTTTATAAAACCTCGTCCAGACGTGCGTATGCAAAACGGCTGTTTGTATTTGCGCTGGTGTCCCAGGTGCCCTATTTTCTGGCATTTAACAGAGAGGCGGCAGGCTTGAATATGATGTTTTCCCTGTTGTTTAGCTTTCTGATCCTGTGCGTGTTCCATGGAGAAGCGTTCCGGCGGGGAAAAGGGCAGCTGCAGATCGCAGGGCTGTTTTTTTTATCGGTATTTTCAGACTGGTCTGCGCTCGCCCCGGCGTTTACGCTGTTGTTTGACCGGGCGGGGCAGGAACGGAAAAAACTGCAGAAAGCCTTTCTGTTCGTGACGGCGGTTGTCGGAATCAACGAAGCAGCGTCTGTGGCGCAGACGGAGGGCGTTTTGGGTTTTCCGGAAGGCGCAGTGCGCGTTTTGTTCTCAATGACAGGTCCGGCGCTGGCGGGACTGTGCATTTTATATGGATACAATGGGGAGCGGGCGAAAAAAGGACGGCAGGTTTTGAAATGGTTCTTCTACGGATTTTATCCGTTGCATCTGCTTTTGTTGTGGCTGGCGGTCCGGGCAATGAGAACGATGTAGCAGCTGTTTGGAAACGCGCAGCGCTTATTCATGACAATAGAATGCTCGCAGAGCGTGCATTCTATTGTTTCAACGCTGCATCAGAACGCACGGTGTGAACCGGACGGATGCGGAAACGTGGCGCAAAAATCGCAGCGGGACTTCCCAAAATCGAACATATGTGTTATACTCTCGAAAGTAATTCGACTTTTACAGTTCGCGGGCGATCCGTGAACTGAGTTTTTCATCGTATAGGAAACTTCGTTTCCATACGATAAAAACGCTCCGCGAGGATGCGCACTCGGCGCAAGGGTAGATGGTTGCCGAAGCAACCGCGCCTCGGCGCGGGAATGTGCCAAGGCACATTCTTTTTATGACGGAAAATTGGGCAGTTTGGAATCGGAAAGAAAGGATCAGATAGATGGCACAAAATACAACCTATGACGCTTCCAGCATTACGGTGCTGGAGGGACTGGAGGCAGTGCGGAAACGACCGGGCATGTATATCGGCAGCGTTTCCACGAAGGGCTTGAACCACCTGATTTATGAAATCGTGGATAACGCTGTGGACGAGCATCTGGCTGGCTACTGCAGCAAAATCACCGTAATTCTGGAAAAAGACGGTTCAGCGACCGTTTCGGACAACGGTCGCGGTATCCCGGTCGGGATGCATGAAAAAGGAATCAGTGCGGAGCGTCTGGTTTTCACGACCCTGCATGCAGGCGGTAAGTTTGACAATAACGCTTATAAGACCAGCGGCGGTCTGCACGGCGTCGGCTCCTCCGTCGTCAATGCGCTTTCGAAGCATCTGACAGTGCGTGTAAAGGACGGAAAAAATGTCTATGAGGACACTTATGAGTACGGCAATCCAACGACCGAACTGGTCAATGGACTGCTGCCGGTCGTTGGACGTACAAGAGAGACTGGAACGACGATTTCGTTCCTGCCGGACGATACGATTTTTGATAAAACCAGATTTAAAGAGGACGATATCAAAAGCCGCCTGCACGAGACGGCGTACTTAAACCCTGCGTTGACAATTCACTTCGAGGATTGCAGAGGGACAGAGCCGGAGATTTTGGACTATCACGAGCCGGAGGGTATTGTCGGATTTATTAAGGATATGAACAAGTCCTGCGAGGCGGTGACGGACGTCATCTCATTTCAGGGCGAAAGCGACGGAATCTCTGTCGAGGGTGCATTTCAGTATATCAACGAGTTCCATGAAAATGTGCTGGGATTCTGCAATAACATCTACAATGCGGAGGGCGGCACGCATCTGACCGGCTTCAAGACGCAGTTTACGACGATTATCAACAGCTACGCGCGGGAACTCAATATTTTAAAGGAAAAAGACCAGAACTTCACCGGTCCGGACGTGCGAAACGGCATGACGGCGGTCATTTCGATCAAGCATCCCGATCCGCGGTTTGAAGGACAAACAAAGACTAAGCTGGACAATCAGGATGCGGCGAAGGTTGTGGCAAAGGTCGTGGGCGAAGAGCTGACCAGATTTTTTGACAGAAACTTAGAGACGTTAAAAGCTGTCATCGGCTGCGCGGAAAAGGCGGCCAAAATCCGCAAAACAGAGGAGCGCGCCAAGACGAATATGCTGACGAAGCAGAAGTTTTCGTTTGATTCCAACGGAAAGCTGGCAAACTGCGAGTCGAAGGACGCATCGAAATGTGAAATTTTTATCGTAGAGGGAGATTCTGCGGGCGGCTCCGCCAAGATGGCGAGAAACCGGATGTATCAGGCGATTCTGCCGATCCGTGGTAAGATTCTGAATGTAGAAAAGGCAAGCATCGACAAGGTGCTGGCAAACGCTGAGATCAAGACGATGATCAATGCGTTCGGATGCGGTTTTTCGGAAGGCTACGGCAACGATTTCGATATCACGAAGCTGCGTTATGACAAGATCATCATCATGGCGGATGCCGATGTGGACGGCGCGCACATTTCCACGCTGCTTCTGACGCTGTTTTACCGGTTCATGCCGGAGCTGATTTTCGAAGGACACGTTTATATCGCAATGCCGCCGCTGTATAAGGCGATGCCGTCCAGGGGTGCAGAGGAATATCTTTACGATGACAAGGCACTGGAGCGCTACCGCAAACGTCACAAGGGACCGTTCCATCTGCAGCGCTACAAAGGTCTGGGCGAAATGGATGCCCAGCAGCTGTGGGAGACGACGCTGGATCCGGAGACGAGAATGTTGAAACTTGTGGAGATCGAGGACGCCAGAATGGCGTCTGAAGTGACGGAAATGCTGATGGGAACCGAGGTTCCGCCGCGCCGCGCGTTTATTTACCGCAATGCGACAGATGCAGAACTGGATATCTGACCGGGCAGATAGCTGATATAAGGAAGAAAGATTGAAAAATGAATTTTTTCAATCGCGAGATTTGTGTCTGCGCGCACTTGACACAAACTCAACATGCGCAAAAGGCGTGCGCAGAAATGAGCAGAAAAAATGGAAGATAACAACAGAATTATAAAAACGGAATATTCCGAGCTGATGCAGAAATCTTATATCGATTATGCGATGAGCGTTATCGTGGCGCGTGCCCTGCCGGACGTGCGGGACGGCTTAAAGCCGGTACAGCGCCGCGTGCTTTACGATATGTACGAGCTTGGAATCCGCTATGACAGACCGTACCGAAAGAGCGCGCGTATCGTCGGTGATACGATGGGTAAATATCATCCGCACGGCGACAGCTCGATTTACGAAGCACTGGTCGTTATGGCGCAGGAATTTAAAAAGGGACAGCCGTTAATTGATGGACACGGCAATTTCGGCAATATCGAGGGTGACGGTGCGGCTGCGATGCGATATACGGAGGCGCGCCTGGAAAAGCTGACGCAGGACGCCTTTTTGGAAGATCTGGATAAGGATGTCGTGGACTTTATCCCGAACTTCGATGAGACGGAAAAGGAGCCGTCCGTTCTGCCCTGCCGCATCCCGAACCTTTTGGTCAACGGCTCTGAGGGTATCGCCGTTGGCATGGCGACGAGCATTCCGCCGCACAACCTCAGCGAGGTCATCGATGCGGTAAAGGCATATATGCTGGATGAAAACATCACGACCGCAGAGCTGATGCGCTACATGCAGGGACCGGACTTCCCGACCGGCGGTATCGTGACGAACAAAGACGAGCTGCTTTCCATCTATGAAACCGGCGCAGGCAAAATCAAGCTGCGCGGCAAGGTGGAGACGGAAAAAGGCAAAAACGGCAGGACAAACGTTGTCATCACGGAGATTCCCTATACGATGATCGGTGCGAACATCGGTAAGTTCCTGTCGGATGTCGCAGCGCTTGCGGAGAGCAAAAAGACGACGGATATCGTGGATATTTCAAACCAGTCGTCCAAAGAGGGCATCCGGATTGTGATCGAACTCAAAAAAGATGCGGACGTCGATCATTTTATCAGTATGCTGTATAAAAAGACACGTCTGGAAGACACCTTTGGCGTGAACATGCTCGCGATTTCCGACGGACGTCCCGAAACGCTCGGTTTAAAACAGATCATCAAGGCAAATACCGATTTCCAGTTTGAAATCAACCGCCGCAAATATGAGAGACTGCTGGCAAAAGAGCAGGAAAAACGCGAGATTCAGGAAGGCCTGATCAAAGCCTGCAACGTGATCGATTTAATTATCGAGATTTTGCGCGGTTCACGCGACCGGACGATGGCAAAGGCGTGCCTGGTGGACGGCGTGACGGAGGGAATCAAATTTAAAACAAAACAGGCTTCCGTGATGGCGGCGCAGCTTTGCTTTACGGAAAATCAGGCGAATGCGATTCTGGATATGCGTCTGTATAAGCTGATCGGTCTGGAAATTGAGGCTTTGATCAAAGAGCACGAAGAGACAATTGCAAATATTTACCGGTATGAGGATATTTTGGAACGGAAAAGCGCAATGGCGCAGGTCATCATCAATGAGCTGGATGCGCTCAAGAAAGAATATTCGCAGAAGCGCCGCACGGTGATCGATAACTGTGAGGAAGTTGTTTTTGAAGAGAAAAAAATCGAGGAAGCGCCGGCTTACTGCCTGATTGACCGGTTCGGTTATACCAGATGCGTAGACGTTGCGACGTTCGAACGCAATCAGGAAGCGGCGTTTGCGGAAAACCGTTTTGTATTTCTGGTAAAGAATACCGGCAGGATCTGTCTGTTTACCAATACCGGACAGCTTTATACGGTCAAGGTGTCCGATCTGCCCTTTGGCAAGTTCCGCGATAAGGCAATTCCGCTCGACAACGTGAGCAATTTCGATTCGACCAGGGAACAGCTCCTGTTGGCGGTCGGTCAGAGTGACTTGAATCTCTACCGTCTGCTGTTTGTGACAAAACAGGGTATGACAAAGATGGTAGACGGCGGCGAGTTCGACGTGATGAAGCGTACCGTGGCGGCGACAAAGCTGCAGGAGGGCGACGAGGTAGCGAATGTCTGTGTTTATCAGGATCAGAAATACATTATTTTGCAGTCAAAGGACGGATTTTTCCTGCGCTTCGAGGTGGAAGAAATCCCGGAGAAAAAGAAAAACGCGGTTGGCGTGCGTGGGATGAAGCTGTCGGATGGCGATGAGATTGAAGCGGTATTTTATACGAGGCCGGGCGATGAGACGAGTGTGGAATATAAAAGCAGAACGCTTGTTCTGAATCAGCTGAAGCTTGCGCACAGGGATTCCAAAGGAACGAAGGTCAGAGCTTGACGAAACGGATAGAATGCAGTATGCTGAAATCCAGATATTTTTTTGTTACAGTTCACTTGTACCCTTCTGAGTTCAGATTCCGTGCTTGCACGAAAATCTGAACTCAAAGGGTACGAAGGGAGCGCCATTTTATGAGTAAAAAGAGCTGCGAAGCAGCGGAAAGCATCGAAGATGCGTTTTTGCGAATGGCGCGTGTGAACAGTAACAATTTTTGACCTGATTTTGGAGGAATTGGAAATTTATGAGAGTAATTGCGGGAGAAGCCAGAAGTCTTCCTTTGAAAACCCCTCAGGGTTTAGATACGCGGCCGACGACGGATCGGATCAAGGAAACTCTGTTTAATATGCTCCAGCCTTATCTGCCCTGCAGCGTATTTATCGATCTGTGCAGCGGCAGCGGCGGCATCGGAATCGAAGCGATCAGCAGGGGTGCAAGGCATGCCTATTTTGTGGAAAACGGCAGGGAGCCTGCCAAATGTATCGCGGAAAATCTTCATTTTACAAAGTTCGAAGACCGTGCGACCCTGTTAAAACAGGACGTTGTCAGTGCACTGTCCTCGATTCACGAAAAGGAAGCGGACGTGATTTTCATGGATCCGCCGTATCAATCCGGGTTAGAAGAGCCCTTGCTGGCGGCACTTTCCAGAATGCCGTATGTGACGGATGAGACATTGATCGTGATCGAAGCGACACTTGACCGCGACTTTTCGTTCGCCGAAGAATACGGATTTTCAATCAAAAAAGAAAAATGCTATAAGACAAATAAGCATGTATTTCTGGCAAAGGAAGAAAAAAAATGAAAGCAGCAATTTATCCGGGCAGCTTTGACCCCGTAACCTATGGACATTTAGATATTATCCGCCGCGCCGCGTCCGTTTTTGACGAATTGACGGTCAGCGTGCTGAATAATAAAGTAAAGACTCCATTGTTTTCTGTTGAGGAACGTGTTAAAATATTAAAAGAAGCGACAAAAGATCTGCCGAACGTCAAGGTGGAATCTTTCAGCGGTCTGCTGGTTGACTATGCCGCCAGTAAGGACGTGACGGTTGTTGTGCGCGGTCTGCGCGCGATTACGGATTTCGAGTATGAATTGCAGAATGCTCAGACCAACCGGAAGCTTTCAGGAGACAAGCTGGATACGATGTTTCTTACGACCAGTCTGGAATACGCTTATCTCAGCTCTTCCAGCGTCAAGGAAATTGCCAGCTTCAACGGAGATATTTCACAGTGCGTGCCGCCTTTTGTCGCACGGCTTGTCTATGAGAAGTTCGGACATGCCAGAGAAAACTGAGCATATGCGGAAATGAGGAAAAGATGAGCAGCAGAATCGAACAGCTGATTGATGAAATTGAAGAGTATATTGATAATTGTAAGTACCAGCCGCTTTCCAATTCGAAGATCATCGTAAACAAGGACGAGATCGACGATCTTTTACGCGAGCTGCGCCAGAAGACGCCGGAAGAGATTAAGCGGTATCAGAAAATTATCAGCAATAAGGAAGCGATCTTAAACGATGCGCGCGAAAAGGCGCAGGCGCTGATCAACGAGGCGACCGAGCATACGACCGAGCTGATCAATGAGCATGAGATCATGCAGCAGGCTTATGCGCAGGCAAATGAGGTTGTACAGCTTGCAACTCGCCAGGCACAGGAGATCGTGGACAATGCAACGCTGGAAGCCAATGCGATCAAGGATTCTATCATGCAGTATACCGACCAGAAGCTCGCCGAGGTGGAGGATATCATTGCGCATGCGGTAGAAGTCTCCCAGACCCATTACAGCAACCTGGTCAGCGACTTAAACCGGATCAATGACGTGGTACAGACAAACCGTGCAGAGTTCCATGCGCAGAATGAAGAGCTCGGCACAGAAGAGATGGATGCAGCAGGAAACGTGGGCGATGACCTGAATGTCATGTAATCCAATCCCATCAAATATCATATGGAAACAACAGAATGCGCGCTGCGTAAAAATTCTGTTATCAAGAGAACTGGAAAAAAGACTTCGGCGTGCGCCGGAGTCTTTTCTTATTATTGTATAGGAAACTTCGTTTCCATACGATAATAAACGCTCCGCGCGGATCCGTGAGTCCTGTGCTGTATCGGCTGGCGTGCCTCATTCATCGGAGCAGTCTGTGACACACCTGTCACGTGCACCGTCTACACTGGAAGCACCAGATACCACGCTGCTGTCAATAACGTCAGGATCAGTTTATGAAAGATGTACGGTTTCAGCGACAGCCCGGTTTTGTGAATGCAGCTTGCAGTCTGCGCGATGCAGCACAGCCCGCCAAACGGCAGCACGATATACGCCCAGAGCCGCTCCGATGGCAGAAGCATAGACAGCCCGTTGGTGATCTCGAGCAGTGGGGACAGCGTGCGTATAAATGCCGGATAAGCTGCCAAAAAGACTGTCGGGAACAGATTTAAGAGGTTGAAAAAGACCATATATCCGCCAAGTTGGGCGATGCCGTTCATTGCGGACAGAATTGATTCATGCAGGGCGGACAGCAGGCGGGCGGATGAAAGGAACGTACCTGTAGGGCTAGCTGGAGTGTTTGCCTGGCAGCGGACAGAAGCCGGGACAAAGACGCGACTGACACTTTGCGTCGGCAGATCGCGGTAGAGCGTGTACCGCAGCACCATTCCGTACAGAAACGGCAGCAGATACATACCAAGCCAGACCGTCAGCGGAGTACGCACCGGAAACAGCGTCAGGACATAGCCGGAAAAATAGACCGGTCCGATATTGTTTATAAAGGCGAGCAGCCAGGAAGCTTCCCGGAGGGAAATTTTCTTTTGCTGAAGGCTTTGTGCACAGACTCGCGCACCCATCGGAAATCCGCAGAAAAATCCGGTCAAGATGCAGAACAGGCAAGCGTCAGTTGTCTGGAAAACGGGCTGCAAAACGGGCGCTGCCAGGCGTGCGAGCAGGTTGGAAAAGCCGGTGGAAAGAAAGAGACCGGACAGAATCATGAACGGAAACAGAGCAGGAATCATTTTGGAGAACCAGAGTGTCAGACCGTTGGCGGCGAGCGCTCCGGCCTGCGCAGGAAAGCGCAGCAGAAACAGACACAGGATAGAAAGGGTTCCGAAAAAGAAAAAGAGAAACAGCTTTCTGCGCATTGATTCTACCAAAGACTTTCAGAGTATAGTATACTTAACAGTATGTGGACAACAGAAAAATTAGACCGGGAGGAACATTTTGATCAGACTGGACAAATATTTATGTGAAATGGAAGCCGGAACCCGAAGCGAGGTGAAGGCATTTATCAAAAAAGGACGGGTAACCGTAAACGGGGAAACCGCAAAATCACCGGAACAGAAGGTGGACGAAACAAAGGATACGGTTACGCTGGATGGACACAGCTTTTCCTATCAGAAATATTTTTATTATATGCTGCATAAGCCGGCAGGCGTTGTGACCGCGGTGCGGGATCATCACGATCAGACGGTGCTTGACCTGCTTGTGGACGCTCCGGGAAAAGATCTTTCCCCGGTTGGACGGCTGGACAAGGACACCGAGGGGCTTTTGCTGATTACAAACGACGGGGCGCTTGCGCATAGGCTGCTTTCCCCTGTAAAGCATGTGCCAAAGACCTATCTCGTGCATACGAAGAAGCCGGTGACGAGCCAGATGTGCGAAAAGCTGGAAGCAGGCGTTGAGATCGGGGACGAAACGCCGACTGCGCCCGCAAAGACAAAACTGCTTTCGGATACCGACTGTGGACTGCTTTTGACGATCACAGAAGGACGGTTCCATCAGGTCAAGCGGATGCTGCAGGCAGTTGGCAACGAAGTCGTGTATTTAAAACGTCTGTCGATGGGTGCCCTCGTCCTGGATGAGACGCTTTCAAAAGGAAGCTGGCGCGCGCTGACGGAAGAAGAAAAAGCGCAGCTGGGCGTGTAAACAGACGGAAAAGAGACAAATTCGATATGTGCAAAAAAACGTGCGCAGAAATGAGGGAAACTATGAATATTGTGGTGATTACAGGTGCTTCCAGCGGAATGGGACGGGAATTTGCCATGCAGCTGGATCGGGGACTGCATTCCGTGGACGAGTTCTGGCTGATCGCAAGACGCGGAAGCCGGTTAAAGGAAATCGCTTCCGGCATGCAGCATACCGTAAAGATTTTGCCGCTTGATTTGACAAACGAAGCGGATATGACAGTGCTGACAGAGAGCCTTGCGGAAGAAAAGCCGGTTGTGCGCATGCTCATCAACTGCGCCGGATACGGCATGATGGGAGATTTTACGGCGGTTCCGATCAAAGAACAGACCGGCGAAGTAGATTTAAACTGTCGGGCGCTTCTGGAAGTAACCTATGGGTGTCTGCCCTATATGCGGGCCAAGAGCCGGATCATTCAGCTGGCGAGCAGTGCGGCATTTTTGCCCCAGCCGGGATTTTCCGTCTACGCGGCGACAAAATCGTTCGTTTTGAGCTTTTCCAAGGCGCTTCGGGCAGAGCTGAAGGAACGTCAGATTTATGTGACGGCGGTTTGCCCTGGACCGGTTAAAACAGAATTTTTCGAAGTGGCGGAGCACTATGCATCCACGCTTGCGATGAAACAGTATACGATGGTAGAGGCAGATCGGGTGGTCAAGGATGCGCTGCGCGCCAGCAGCAAAAACCGTCCGATGTCCGTCTGCAGTCTGCCGATTCAGGCGTTCTGGGCGATGACACGGCTGCTGCCGCAGGATCCGGTCATCTGTCTGGTACAGAAAATGAGAGAGAAAGGAACCGAAGTCATTGAAGAAGAAAAAGAATCAGAATAAAGGGCAGAAGGGATACCTTGCCTGGAACAAAAAAATGTCCATCTGCAAAACGCTTGTGCTGTTTGCCATTTCTTTTGCAGTATACGCAATGGGCATCTGGTCGACCGGTTCCAACCAGAACCTTTTGACGATCGTTGCGGTGCTTGGCTGTCTTCCGGCGTGCCGGAGCGCGGCAAACCTGATCGCCCTGCTTCGCTGTCATGAAATTTCCGAATCGGATTACCGCAAAATCTCTGCAAAAATCAGGACAGCGGAAAGCCTTACCGATCTGGAATTTACCAGCTACGAACGTACTTATCAGGTACAGCATATGGCATTATCCGGGGTGGAGCTGATCGGCTATATGGCGGATCCGTTCGCAGACATAAAGGGCTGTGAGAAGCATCTGGAGGGTATGTTTATGCGTAATCAGCTTTCGGAGGTACATATCCGGATTTTTAAAGAGCTGCCGAAGTATTTAAACCGGCTGGACGAGCTGGAAAAGGCAGCCGCTGCGGGCGATAACACGGAAGAAGAAACGGAGCGGACAGCGCGGATCAAGGCACTTTTATTTGCGATCAGTCTATAAGGAGAAAAGCGGATGCGTGCAGTAACGATCGGGCAAAATGAAGCCGGACAACGGCTGGACAAATTTTTAAATAAATATATGAAGGAAGCCGGAGTCAGCTTTTTTTACAAGATGATGCGCAAAAAAAATATTGTTCTGAACGGGAAAAAATGTACCGGAAAGGAAATTCTTTTAATCGGTGATGAGGTAAAGCTGTTTCTGGCAGAGGAAACGCTGGAAAAGTTCGGGGCACCTCCTGCAGACTACAGCGCGCAAAAAAAGGCGGCAGGGGCGGAAACAAAAGAATATCTTCTGGCATTTGAGAAACTGAAAAATATTCGCATTTTATATGAGGACGAAGATATTCTGGCGTTGGATAAACCGGCTGGCGTGCTTTCCCAGAAGGCGTCTGTGACGGATTTTTCTGCAAACGAATGGTTGATCGGATATTTGTTGTCTCAAAAAAAATTGACCGCCGAAGCGTTGGCGACCTTCCATCCGTCGGTGTGCAACCGTCTGGATCGAAACACGAGCGGACTGCTGTTATGCGGCAAAAGCCTTTTGGGAACGCAGAAACTCACAGGGCTGATCCGGAACCGGCAGATTCATAAGTATTATCGCCTCTTTTTGCTCGGAGAAGTAAAGGAAAAACAGATTTTGACCGGTTATCTTTTGAAGGATACGAAAAAAAATCAGGTTAAAATTTTAACAAAGCCTGCGGAGGGTGCGGACGAAATCAAAACAGGGATCGAACCCCTCGCTTGCCTGGAGCTTCCCGGCATCGGGACGGTTACTTATGCCCAGGCAGAGTTGTTTACCGGCAAGACGCACCAGATCCGCGCGCATTTTGCATGGACAGGGCATCCTTTGCTGGGCGACCCGAAATACGGAAACGAAGCAGTCAATCGAACCCTGAAGCAAACCTACGGAATCGGCAGACAGCTGTTGCATGCATGGCAGATCCGCCAGAAGGACGCTGCCTCTGGCATTTTACCGACAGGCGGCATCACTTGTCCGCTGCCGGAGGATTTTCAGAAGCTGCTTTTGGCGGCAGGAATACAGCCCTAAACCACATAAAAAAGAATGTGCCTTGGCACATTCTCGCGCCGAGGCGCGGTTGCTTCGGCAACCATCTACCCCTGCGCCGAGTGCGCATCCTCGCGGAGCATTTTTATCGTATGGAAACGAAGTTTCCTATACGAGAACAAAAAGCCTGGCGGCAGCCGTAGACTGTACGCAGCCGTATTGCAGGCTTTTTATACTATAACGAAAGATGGAACAATCACATGGCAACCTGGAACTCAAGAGGACTGCGGGGATCAACACTGGAGGATCTGATCAACCGCACGAATGAAAAATATCTGGAAAGTAATCTGGCATTGATCCAGAAGATCCCGACCCCGATTACGCCGATCAAAATCGACAAGGAGCACAGGCATATCACGCTGGCATATTTTGACCAGAAAAGTACGGTAGACTATATCGGAGTTGTACAGGGCATTCCGGTCTGCTTCGATGCAAAGGAATGTGCCCAGGATACCTTTGCCCTGCAAAACATTCACAGGCATCAGGTAGCCTTTATGGATCGGTTTGAAAAGCAGAAGGGCATTGCTTTTTTTCTGATCTACTATTCGCATCGGGAACAGTTTTATTATCTCCCCTACGCACATTTGCGCTATTTCTGGGATCGGGCGCAGGAGGGCGGGCGCAAAAGCTTCCGGTTGGACGAGTTAAACCCGGAGTATTTCCTGCCGAAAAAAAACGGTGTTCTTGTTCCGTATCTTGATCTTTTACAAAAGGACTTGGAGGATCGGCCGGAGAGCTGGGAGGAATGATATGAACAGAGAAGAAAGAAATTCCCTGATCGGGACAATGACGACGCTGTGTTATCTGGAAAAAGACGACAGCTATCTGATGCTGCATCGTGTCAAAAAAAAGAATGACGTCAATCAGGACAAATGGATCGGTGTCGGTGGACATGCACTCGCCTATGAAAGTCCGGAGGACTGCCTGCTTCGGGAAGTAAAGGAAGAAACCGGTCTGACACTGACCTCCTATCGGTTTCGAGGAATCGTAACGTTTGCGTTAAAGGATGTGGAAACACAGTACATGTGCCTGTATACAGCAGATGGCTGGGAGGGAACCCTGGATTATAACTGCTCGGAGGGTGATTTGGAATGGGTTTTGATAAAAGAGCTGGAAAGCTTAAATCTGTGGGAAGGTGACCGCGTATTTTTTCAGCTTTTGCAGGAAAACCGTCCGTTTTTTTCCCTGAAACTGGAATATGACAGCGACGAGCTGATAAAATGTGTGCTGGACGGCAAAGAACTTGAGTTGACAGCATTTTGAAAATCTGATATTCTATACAGGATTTCATATGCTAATACGGTAGCACGATAAAGTGCAAAGGAGATCCAACGATGAATAAATCCTTGCTTCATACACCGGAGGGTGTAAGGGATGTTTACGGAGAAGAATATGCGCGTAAGCTTTTTGTGGAGAAAAAGCTGCATGATACGATCCATTTGTACGGGTATCAGGATATTCAGACCCCGACGTTTGAATTTTTTGATGTTTACAGTAAGGAGATCGGCACGACGCCGTCTTCCCAGCTGTATAAATTTTTCGATAAGGAAGGCAATACCCTGGCGCTTCGTCCGGACTTTACGCCGTCCTGTGCCAGATGCGCCGCAAAATATTTTATGGATGAGACCGCACCGCTTCGTTTTACCTACAGCGGAAGCACGTTTACGAATACGTCGAACCTGCAGGGCAAATTAAAAGAAGTAACCCAGATGGGCGCGGAGCTGATGCTGGAACCATCTGTGGAGGCAGATGCCGAGATGATCAGCCTTGTCGTCGAAGCATTGAAAAACTGCGGTCTGACCGACCTGCAGATCACAGTGGGCGAGGTGGAATATTTTAAGGGGATCTGCGCACAGGCAGGCTTAAACGAAGAAGTGGAATTAAAGCTGCGCGACTTTATTTCCGCCAAGAACTATTTCGGTGCCCAGGAGCTTTTAGAGGAACAAAGAGTGCGCAAGGATTATGCACAGGTGCTTTTGGGGCTTGCGGATCTTGTCAAAGGGACGCAGGATCTGGAAAGTGCGAAAATGCAGGTGGATAATGAACGTTCCCTGCAGGCGATTGAACGCCTGGAGGCACTTTATGAGGTGCTCAAAAAATACGGAACAGAAAAATATGTCTCCTTTGATCTCGGGCTGTTAAATCAGTACAATTATTATACCGGTGTGATCTTTAAGGGATATACCTATGGTGTCGGAGATGCCATCGTGACAGGCGGACGCTATGATAAGCTGCTTTCCTATTTTGGGAAAAATGCACCTGCGATCGGATTTGTCGTCGTTGTGGATGATGTTCTGGAAGCCCTTTCGAGACAAAATAAGAAGCCGCATACCGGTCTGGATGGCTGTCTTTTGTTTTATACGCCGGACAGCTATGATGCAGCACTGAAAAAGGCAAATCAGCTGCGGCTTTCAGGTGTTTCTGCAGAGCTGATCCCTGTTTCCTGTAAGCAGGACTGCAGGCGGGCAGATTTGAGAGGAAGACTTCGCAGAGAGGCGATGCTCATTCATGCAGACGGAAGCTGCGAGCAGTTGAAATCATAGAGTGCACGATGTTAGAACACCAAATAGGGGACATGAAAATGGCAGAAGATAGATACCTGACCTTCGCCCTGACAAAAGGGCGTCTGGCAGACAAAACGCTGTCTCTTTTGGAGCAGGTTGGAATTACCTGTGAAGAGATGAAGGATAAAAACAGCAGGAAGCTTGTTTTTGTCAATGAAGAATTAAAACTGAAATTTTTCCTGGCAAAGGGACCGGATGTGCCAACCTATGTGGAATACGGAGCCGCAGATATCGGTGTGACCGGTAAGGATATTTTGCTGGAAGAGGGAAGACGGGTTTATGAAGTGCTGGATCTTGGCTTTGGCAAATGCCGGATGTGCGTTTGCGGTCCGGAATCGGCGCGGGAGCTTTTGCAGCATCATGAGAGAATCCGTGTAGCAAGCAAATATCCGGTGATCGCAAAGGACTATTTTTACAATAAAAAGCATCAGACGGTTGACATCATCAAATTAAACGGTTCTGTTGAATTGGGTCCCATTGTGGGATTGTCCGATGTCATTGTCGATATCGTGGAAACCGGTTCGACCCTGCGGGAAAACGGATTGGGCGTGCTGGAGGAAATCTGCGAGCTGTCTGCGCGCGTAATCGTCAATCAGGTAAGCATGCAAATGGAATCGGAACGGATCCGGGAGATTATTTTAAGGCTGCGTAAACAGCTGGAGGAAGCATAAGCCAAGGCGGCGGAAATGAGGAAAACCGATGAGAATTGTCAAATTGACGGCAGAAAGCAAGAAAGGACTTTTGGAGGATCTGCTTCAGAGAAGCCCGAACCACTACGGACAGTACGAAAGTGCTGTGGCGGAAATTATTGAAACGGTGAAAAAAGGCGGCGACGAGGCGCTCTTTTCCTATACAGAGAAGTTTGACCACTGCAAAATGGATGCAGCCCACATCCGCGTAACCAGGGAAGAAATCGACGAGGCATATCAGAAGGTGGATGCAGACTTTGTGGAGGTTATGAAAAAAAGTGCGGCAAATATCCGTACATTCCACGAAAAGCAGCTGAGAAACAGCTGGTTTGACCCAAAACCGGACGGGACGATCCTCGGCATGAAGATTCTGCCCATCGCGATTGCCGGCGTTTATGTGCCCGGTGGAAAGGCTGCGTATCCCTCCAGCGTACTGATGAACGTGCTTCCGGCAAAGGTTGCGGGCGTGGAGCGTATCATCATGACAACCCCTCCCGGAGCAGACGGAAAGGTCAATCCTGGTACATTGGTTGCTGCACATATCGCCGGTGTGGATGAGATCTATAAGGTCGGCGGCGCACAGGCCATCGCAGCCATGGCATTTGGCACACAGAGCATCCCGAAGGTAGATAAAATCACCGGCCCCGGAAATATTTTTGTCGCCCTGGCAAAGAAAGCATGCTTCGGCTATGTGAGCATCGATTCCATCGCAGGACCCAGTGAAATTCTGGTGATCGCAGATGAAACGGCAAATCCCCGTTATGTGGCGGCAGACCTGTTGTCCCAGGCAGAGCATGACGAGCTGGCCAGTGCCATTTTAATCACCACCAGTAAGACTTTAGCGGATCAGGTTTCTGTTGAAGTGGACAGGTTCGTTGCAAACCTGTCAAGACGCGAGATCATCGAAAAATCCCTCGACAATTATGGCTATATTCTGCTGGTAGATTCTCTGGATGAGGCAGCGGACACTGCCAATGAGATTGCTTCGGAGCATCTGGAAATCCTGACGAAGGATCCCTTTGCCATGATGACAAAAATCCGTAATGCCGGAGCGATCTTCCTTGGGGAGTATTCCTCCGAGCCTTTGGGGGACTATTTTGCAGGTCCAAACCATGTGCTTCCGACAAATGGTACGGCACGATTTTTCTCCCCGTTAAATGTAGATGATTTTTTGAAAAAGACGAGCATCATTTCATATTCCAGACCGGCGCTGGAAAAGATCCATCAGGATATTGAGTGCTTTGCAGAAAATGAGGGACTGACGGCGCATGCCAATTCCATCCGTGTCCGTTTTGAAAAGGAGGACTGATGATGGAAAGAACGGCGAGTATAAAACGCGATACAAAAGAAACCAGAATTGCACTGACACTTTCCTTAGACGGCACCGGCAGCGCTGATATTGATACCGGCATCGGATTTTTCGACCATATGCTGGACGGCTTTGCACGGCATGGATTTTTTGATTTGTCTGTAAAAGTGGACGGAGATCTGTTTGTGGACGGACATCATACCGTAGAGGATACGGGAATCGTATTCGGGCAGGCGATCGCTGAGGCAGTCGGAGACAAAAAAGGAATCAAACGTTACGGATATTTTCTGCTGCCGATGGATGACGCGCTGGTTGCGTGCGCAGTGGATCTGTGCGGACGTCCCTATTTCAATTTTGATTACGAATTTAATGTTCCGATGATCGGCGGGCTGGATACTCAGCTGATCCGGGAGTTTTTCTATGCCGTTTCCTACAGTGCAGGTATGAACCTGCATATCAAGGTATTGGACGGCATCAACGGACATCATGTTGCAGAGGCGATGTTTAAGGCGTTTTCCAAGGCACTTGATATGGCAGTATCCAACGAACCGAGGTTAGACGGCGTGCTTTCCACAAAGGGAAGCCTGTAACATACAGAATACATATCGGGCAGTCGTCTGGCTGAACCAGACCGGATGCAGAACAGCTGTCTGGAAATGAGGATCAGAATGAATACAAAAAAATTTATGGCATGCATGTACCTCAAAAATGAGGTCGCGTATCAGGACAGAGAGGGCACATGCAGAATCGAGGAAACGCCGGTCGCGCTGGCGGAGAGCTACAGCGAAAACGAATGCGATGCAATTTATGTCGGTCTGCTTTCGGAGAATGATGCAGAGCATGAAAAGGATCTGGACGTTCTGCGGGAAATCTGTCAGAATACAGCGGTTCCGGTAATTGGAAGCGGACACATTTTCCGAATGGAGGATGTGAAAAAACTGTTATATGCAGGCTGCCAGCAGGTGATGCTGGATTATGCCGATCCGGTGCAGCTGGAGCTGACAAAAGAGGTCTCCCTGAAATTTGGCAAAGAAAAAATCGCAGCAGGCGTTGCAGATATTTCGCTTCTGGAACAGGAAAAGGAGCTGCTAAAGGAATATACCTCCAACGTATTTTTGTTCTGTCCCGGTGCAACGGCGGAGGCTGCGCTGATGTCTCCGGTTCCGGTGGTAACCTTTTTGCCGGAGGTTTCCCTGGAAAAGCTCATCGAGGTGCTTTCCTATGCCAATATCAGCGGTATTTCCGGTAAGTTGGTCAATGAAAACATAACAGAGATTTCCGCGATCAAAGCCCTTTGCCGGGAAAATAAAATTCCGGTAGAGGACAGAGGGGCGGCCTATGCCTTTTCCGATCTGAAAAAGGGACCAGACGGTTTGGTTCCGGTGGTTGTACAGGATGTGAAAACCGATGCCGTGCTGATGGTTGCCTATATGAACGAAGAAGCCTACAATCAGACGCTGCGCACCGGACGTATGACTTATTACAGCAGAAGCCGCAGAGAGCTCTGGTTAAAGGGAGAAACCAGCGGACACTATCAGTATGTGCATTCTTTGACCGCGGACTGCGACCTGGATACAATCCTTGCAAAAGTAACACAGGTCGGCGCGGCATGCCACACCGGTTCCTACAGCTGTTTCTTTAACGAAATCCAGAACCGCAGCAGCAAGCAGGAAGCGCACAATCCGATGAAGGTCTTTGAAGAGGTATTTTCGGTGATCGAGGACCGTAAGGAGCATCCCAAGGAAGGCTCCTATACCAACTATCTGTTTGATAAAGGCATTGACAAGATCTTAAAGAAAGTCGGGGAAGAGGCGACAGAAATCGTCATCGCAGCAAAAAACCCCAATCCGAACGAAATCAAATATGAAATCGCTGATTTCCTGTACCATATGATGGTGCTGATGGCAGAAAAAGGCGTGACCTGGGAAGAGGTCACGACAGAGCTGGCAAACCGATAAAAATGTATAGGGAAGCAGCGTAGCGCGGCAGGTGCGTCTGCGCATTCAATTTAGATAAAAAAAGAGAAAAGACCGGGCGTCAAATCCTTTGAAAGCAAAAGGGTTGGCGCTCGTTTTTGTTTTAGGACAATAGAATACTTCCAGTACATGTATTTTCAGGTTTTGCAGATTATTTTTTCAGATACGCCATCATACAGATGAATAGGAAACTACACTATAGTAGTTTACATAAAAATATTATGTAAACTACAAAATGGAAAGGATGGACAAGATGGAAGATGCGGAAAGAAAGCTGGAGCTGACCAGATACCTTCGGCAGGAACAGAATTTAAACCGGATGAAGGTAAAAAATCGGGAAGACATTTTGTACGGAACGGGTAAAAACAGTGAAATGCTGTATGGAGACGATGGTTTGGAACTGGCAGAATATGACAGAATCCGGGAGCAGGGGCATAAGGGGCCTATGTTTGGGCTGCGGCTGGCAGTCAGCCTGATGCTGTTTGCGGGCGTTATCTATCTGGATAAAAATCAGATTGACTGGAAGGGGCAGAGTGCAGTTGCCGTGATAAGCAGGCAGCTGGAAACTTCTGTAATGGGAAATTCTACGGTGGAGGCACTGCATTAGCCTTGCAACGAAGCCGGAAATACCCTATAATCATACCATAATGTCCATTTTCAAAATGGGAAAAGTCTGCGCTATCGGGGCTCTATGTTCTGGCTGCGGGAAGCAACCCGTACCGAATATTTTAAAGCCACACCGGCAGCAGATAAAAAATGGTAAGGAAACAGGGAAAAATGAAAAGATTAACATCAAATATTGAAGGGCTTTCGGCACGGCAGCTGGCACAGCGCTGTATCGGTGCAGAAGAACTTTCAAATGGCAGAGAGCGAAAGCTTGCTCTCGGGGATGACATCCTGATGAGTGTTTCTTCTCCTGCGCGTTATGTCGGTGGGGAGGTCAATTCCGTCATGAAAACACTTACACCGGGAATGGTCCGGTTTGCCATGTGTTTTCCGGACGTCTACGAGATCGGCATGTCTCACCTCGGCATCCAGATTCTCTACGATATGTTCAACCGTTATGACGATGTGTGGTGTGAGCGGGTTTATTCGCCGTGGCTGGATCTGGATAAAATCATGCGCGAGAAAAAAATTCCGCTGTTTGCCCTGGAATCTCAGGAGCCGGTGAAAAATTTTGACTTTTTAGGCATCACGCTGCAGTACGAAATGTGTTATACAAACGTCCTGCAGGTGCTGGATCTGTCCGGGATTCCGCTGCTTGCAAAAGACCGTACCGAAGAAGATCCGATCGTGATTGGCGGCGGACCCTGCAGCTACAATCCGGAACCGATCGCGGAATTTTTTGATCTCTTCTACATCGGAGAGGGAGAAACTGCGTACCGGAAGCTGCTGGACGTCTATAAAGAAGTAAAAGAAAAAGGCGGCAGCCGTCAGGAATTTCTTCTGCGCGCGGCGAGGGAAGTGCCCGGCATGTACGTGCCGTCCCTGTATGAAGTATCCTATAAAGAGGACGGGACGATCGCATCTTTTGTCCCGACCAAGGAGGGTGTTCCGGCAAAGATTACAAAGGAAATCGTGATGGATCTCGACAATGCGCCGTATCCGGAGAAACCGGTGGTTCCGTTTATCCGTGCGACACAGGATCGTGTCGTTTTGGAAATTCAGCGCGGCTGTATCCGCGGCTGTCGTTTCTGTCAGGCAGGGCAGCTGTATCGTCCGGTACGCGAAAAGAGCCTCGAGACCCTCAAGCATTACGCGACGACGATGCTGGACAGCACCGGTCAGGAAGAAATTTCCTTGAGCTCCTTGAGTTCCAGCGACTATTCCCATCTGGAAGAGCTGGTAGACTTCCTGATGACGACCTGTCAGGAGAAAAAAGTGAATATTTCCCTGCCTTCTCTGCGAATTGATGCGTTTTCTTTAGACGTTATGGGAAAGGTACAGGACGTCAAAAAGAGCAGCCTGACCTTTGCACCGGAAGCAGGAAGTCAGCGTCTGAGAAACGTCATCAACAAGGGACTGACCGAAGAAGTGATTTTAAAGGGCGCAGGACTTGCATTTGAGGGCGGATGGAGCCGCGTGAAGCTGTATTTCATGCTCGGGCTGCCCTTTGAAACAGAAGAAGATATCCGTGGGATCGCAGAGCTGTCCAATAAGATTGCAGCCCTTTATTATGAGGTTGTTCCAAAAGAAAAGAGAAACGGGCCGGTACAGATCGTTTCCAGTACATCCTTCTTTATCCCGAAGCCGTTCACTCCCTTTCAGTGGGCACCGATGTGTACAAAGGAACAGTTTTTGGATAAGGCAGCGCTGACCAAGCAGGCGGTGCGTGAACAGCTTAACCAGAAGCGGATCAAATACAATTGGCATGAGGCGGACGTCAGCGTTTTAGAGGGCGTGTTTGCCCGCGGCGACAGAAAGGTTGCCGACGTGATTTTAAAGGCGTATGAAAAAGGCTGTATTTACGATGCCTGGGGCGAATATTTCAAGTATCAGACCTGGGTGGACTGCTTTCAGGAGTGCAATGTCGATATGGACTTTTATACGACAAGAACGCGCAGCGATGAGGAAGTTTTCCCATGGGATTTCCTGGACTGCGGCGTAAACAGAGCCTTCCTTTTGCGGGAATGGAAACGTGCGGCGGAGGCTGTCGTAACGCCCAACTGTAAGATGCAGTGTCAGGGCTGCGGCGCTGCGCGCTTCGGCGGCGGAATCTGTTTCGAACAAAGAGGAGGGGATGCGGTATGATGGTACGTGTAAAATTTGCAAAATATGGTCCGCTGCGCTTTACCGGACATCTGGATGTGCTGCGTTTTTTCCAGAAGGCGATCCGCAGAGCCGGACTGGATGTTGTGTATACACATGGATTTAATCCGCATCAGGTCATGAGCTTTGCTGCGCCACTGGGTGTCGGACTGTGCAGCGTGGGCGAATATATGGACGTGGAAATCGCTTCGTCTGATGGCGCAGAGGATTTTAAGGAGCGCCTGCAGGAGGCATGTCCTTACGGAATCGATATCCTGAGTGTAAAGATGCTGCCGGAAAAGGCGGGAAACGCGATGGCGAGCGTCGCTGCGGCAACCTATGCAGTAGCATTTAAAGATCCCGAAAAGAGCTTTGCAGGCTGTCAGGGCGCGGTGGACGGGCTGCTTTCCAAAAAGGAACTCTGGATTACAAAGGAAACCAAGCGCAGCACGGCAGAGGTCGATATTCGGTCCGGTATTTATGACTGTCACATCGACGACGGCGCGTTGGTATTTATGGTAGATGCAAGCAGCGGCGGAAATATCCGTCCGGAGTTCGTAACGGATGCAGTCCTTTCCCTCGCAGGTCTGGAGGCGTCAAAGATTGAGCTGCAGACCGTGCGCATGGAAACCTGGATGAATACGGGAACGAAAGAAGAGCCTTCCTTTGTTCCGCTGGATGCGATAGGAGAAGCATTTTGAGCAGTGTATGCGTGATCACAAGAGCGGTTTTAAAGGAACATACAGAACCGGTTTTAACTTCCTTTTATTTGGAAAAGGACAAACTGACAGAGGTTCATCCCCATCTGGAGGGACGGTCGCTTCTGGGAAATATTTACGTCGGAAAAGTCAAGCATGTGGTAAAAAATATTGACGCTGCATTTGTGGAGATCGCCGGTGGACAGACCTGTTACCTGCCTTTCAAAGAAGCACAGGCTCCGGTGCTGACGAATCGCCGCTGGGATGGCAGACTGCTGGCAGGCGATGAGATTTTGGTGCAGGTGATGCGCGATGCATTAAAGACAAAAGAGCCTGCCCTGACAGCGAAGATCAGCCTGGAGGGGCGGCTGGCAGCAGTCGTTCTGGACGGCGGACACGGCGTGCGGTATTCCAAGCAGCTCCCAAAAGAGACGGCAGATCATTTCCGGGAAGTGCTGCAAAGTGTAACCGTTCCGGATGGAATGACACTGGTGGTGCGGACTGCGGCGGGGGATGCTGTGGATACAGCCCTTTTACGCGAGGCAAACGCTCTTCTCGAAAAGGCGCAGAAGCTTTTAAGCGTCGGCAGAAGCCGGACGGTCTTTTCCATGATTTCGGAGGAACGCCCCGGCTGGCTGATAGAGCTCCTTTCACATAAGCAGCTGCCGGATAAGATCGTGACAGATGAAACGCTCGTCTATACCGCGCTGGAGGACTTGTACGGCAGCGGTGCATCCGGTATAGAGAAAAAATTGCCTGCCGCTGCAGCGGATTCCGTAGAGCGGTTCGGCAAAAGAACTCAGGAGCTGCCGGGAGGCACGAAATGTCCGGAAATTTCGTTCTACAGAGACAGCCGACCGAACCTGTTTGCACTCTATGGGCTTGCCGGGAAGCTGGAAGAAGCGCTTTTGAAGCGCGTCTGGCTAAAATCCGGCGGATATCTGGTCATCGAACCAACAGAAGCGCTTACGGTGATCGATGTCAATACAGGAAAATATGACGGTTCCAAAAATGTGGAAGAAACCTTTGCCCTGATCAATCGAGAAGCGGCGCAGGAAACAGCGCGGCAGATCCGGCTGCGCAATCTTTCCGGTATTATTTTGATAGACTTTATCAATCAGAAGGACCGGCAGGCGGCAAAAGAATTGTTGGAGGAGCTGCGCAGCCTTTGTAAAGAGGATCCGGTCCCGGTTCGCGTCGTGGACATCACTGCTCTTGGACTGGTGGAGCTGACACGCAAAAAGATCAAAGGCACACTGGCAGAGCAGTTAAAGGGGCTGAAACCCACAGGGGTACAGCGATAACTGAAATCGATCAGACAGGCAGGGAAAAGGCATGAAATTTCTTGGCATGAAAAAGGTGCGGGACGGCAAATATCTGAAAAATTATGAGCTGTCCTATGAAAATAAAGCAGGCAAATTAAAAACCTACGAAATCGTCAGCCGAAAAGAGCTGGAAGATGTGCAGGATCTTGGCAGACGGGCAAGCGGTGTCTCTATTGTAGCATTCCAGGATGGGAAAATGCTTCTTTTAAGGGAGTTTCGCATGAGTATCAATAAAGCGATTTTCAACCTATGCGCCGGAATGCAGGAAAAAGGGGAAACGATCGAGGAATGTATTCGCAGGGAGCTGTATGAGGAAACAGGACTTTCGGTGAAAAAAATGCTGAAGATCCTGCCGCCCTCCTATTCTGCAGTCGGTTTTTCCGATACGAAAACCTATATCGCCTTTGTAGAGGCAGACGGAGTTTTTTCAGACCATACGTCTGACAACGAAGAAATTTCCGCACGTTTTTACAGCCGGGAGGAAGTAAAAGCGCTTTTGGAAACGCAGGAATTTTCTTCCCGTTCCCAGATGGCGGCATTTTTCTTTACAGAGGGAGCAGAGCTTTGGAATAAAAACGATCCGAAACAGGAGGATGAGGACAAATGAAGAAAAAATGGTGGCATGAAAAGATTGGATATCAGATTTACCCGAAGAGCTTTTTAGACACAAATGGGGATGGTGTCGGAGATCTCACCGGTGTGATCGAGAAGCTTCCTTATCTGGAACAGCTCGGCGTTGATATTTTATGGCTTTCTCCGGTCTATCCGTCCCCGATGGTGGATAATGGATATGATATTTCCGATTATGAGAATATCGACCCGCGGTTTGGTACGCTGGAGGATATGGATCGTCTGATCGCAGAAGCCAAAAAGAAAAACATCTCGATCATCATGGATCTTGTGGTCAATCATTGCTCCGATCAGCATGCCTGGTTCCGGAAAGCGATTGCAGATCCTAAAGGTCCTTATGGCGATTATTTTTACCTGAAAGAGGGAAAAGACGGAAAAGAGCCCAACAACTGGCGCAGCTATTTTGGCGGCAGTGTTTGGGAAAAGCTGCCCGGACAGGAGAATTTATATTATTACCATGCCTATGCCAAAGAGCAGCCGGATTTAAACTGGGAAAATCCTGCCCTGCGAGAGGAAATCTACAAGATGGTCAACTGGTGGCTTGACCGCGGCATCGCAGGCTTCCGGATTGACGCGATCATCAACATAAAAAAAGACCTGACCTGGGAAGATCTTCCGGTGGACGGGCCGGACGGCAGAGGCTTTTTAACCAACAGCATCACCCGGATGCAGAAGCGCGACGGCGGGACGAAAAATGGCATTGGCGTCTTTTTAAGAGAATTAAAGGAACGCTGCTTTGCGCCCCACGATGCGTTTACGGTCGGAGAGGTGTTCGAGGTCGACAGGGAGCAGCTGGAAGAATTTATCGGAGAGGACGGATATTTTTCCACGATGTTTGCCTTTGATCCGATCCAAAGCTACAAAAAAGGAACCTGTCAGTGTGAGTTTGACCGGAACATGAATCCGGACGAATGGAAGAGGGATGTGTTTGTCAACCAGAAGCTGCTTGGAGATATTGCATTTGAGGCAAATATTATCGAAAATCATGATATGGCGCGTGGTGCGACGATCTATATCCCGGACGAGGATTACGGCTTTGCCAGCATATCGGCGCTTGCCGGTCTGCAGGTACTGCAGCGCGGTATGCCGTTTTTATATCAGGGACAGGAAATCGGCATGACAAACTGTCCCTTCGAATTGGAAGACATTGATGATATCATGACGCTGGACAACTATCGTTATGCAGTTGCCTGTGGATTCCCGGAAGAAAAGGCGTTTGCTGGCTGTGCACGGGAAAGTCGTGATAACGCCAGAACACCGATGCAATGGAGTGACGCGGAAAATGCTGGTTTTACAACCGGAAAGCCCTGGCTGAAGGTCAATCCGAATTATCCTGAGATCAATGTGGCGCGGCAGGAAAAGGAATACGGTTCTGTATTGAATTTTTACAGGCGCTTGCTGTGCTTCCGTAAGTCGGAGGAATACCGTGATTTGCTGACTTATGGTACGTTCGAACCGATGTACGAGGATCAGGAAAGGATTTTTGCATTTAAGAGAACGCTCGGTAAGCAGTGTCTGACTGTAATCTGCAATGAAAGCTCTGCAGAGCGTTTCCTGACCTTAAAAGAGGATTATGAGGAAGTGGTTTTTGTCAATCTGCCGCAGGTGACGAGAATTGGTGACAACCTGATTCTGCATCCCTATCAGTTGATTGTGGTGGAAACGACGAAAAAATAGTTGAATTCTTCGTGGGAATTGTATATAATAACAGTATCAACAACGAAGAGAGGGTGATGCTATGAATACAGTGATTACGATTGGACGTCAGTTTGGTTCCGGTGGCCGTGAGATCGGGGAAAAGCTTGCGGAGCATTTCGGCATCAAATGTTATGACAAGGAGCTGTTATCCAGAGCCGCCAAGGACAGCGGATTTTGCGAAGAGATGATTAAGACACATGATGAACGTCCGACCAACTCTTTCCTTTACAATCTGGTCATGGATACTTATTCTTTCGGCTACAATACATCCACCTTTATGGATATGCCGATTAGCCATAAAGTTTTTCTGGCACAGTTTGATGCGATCAAGAGCATCGCAAAAGAGGGTCCGTGCGTATTGGTTGGCCGCTGCGCAGATTATGCGCTGCACGACATGAAAAACTGCCTGCATTTCTTCATCTATGCGGACGAAGAGACGAAGATCAAACGTCTGGTGAAGAAATATCCTGATTTAAACGAGTCCAAGGCAAGAGACATGATGGTCAAGAAGGATAAACAGCGTCAGAGTTACTACAACTATTATTCCTCCAAAAAGTGGGGACGCGCAGACAGCTACGACTTCTGTTTAAACAGCTCGATCCTTGGTATTGATGGAACCGTGAAGCTGATTACGCAGATCATTGAAGATTTTGAACAAAAAGAGCAGTAGGTCTGCGCATTTACTGCGCTGACCGTAAGAGAACTTAAACTGGAAGGCAAAAATCCTATCGGCACAGCCGATTTGGAATGGATTTTTGCACGTAACTGTGAGGGTACGGAACAGTTACATTTTGAACAAAAAGAGCAGTAAAACAAAAGTGAAACAATAGAACCTATGCTTTGTGAGCAGTCTATTGTCAGGAAAAACAGCGGTTTGAAATTTGTGATGTAGTTTCAAACCGCTGTTTTTGGATGGAATGAGCTGCTGGCGTATCATGGCATGGATGGAGAAACATCCGAGCGGGAGACCATTATGAAATATTTCAGAAAATACGTTTTGTCAATTTTATTATGTTTTATCCTGACCGGCTGCGGGCAGCAGGCAGGTTTTTCGGAATCTGTATCTGCGGTACCGGAAAGTAATTTTACGGAATCCCAGACAGGCGTTCCGGAAACCGTGATGCAGCAGCAGACTGACGCGGATGCAGAAACAGCGGAAATAAAGTCGGCTTCCGACAACGTAAGACCCTCCAAAGAAGAAGTCCTTGCCATGCGGGAAAAAACGCTGGATGGGATGCCGGAGACGGAAATTTCCAGACTGAGGGAAAATATCAAAGTTGCAAATCTTCAAATGGAATCCGCATATCTGAACGACAACCTCTTTAAAAAGCTGTCAGATAAAGAAAGCCCATACTGGCAGTATTTTGACTGCAAAGGCGACATTCAGCTGGGCTGGTGGTATCATCAGGCGATCTATCCGAAGGATGTCATCATGAAAGCGGAAAATATCACAGAAGAGGAATTTGCGGAAACCTATACGGAGCCTGGAATTGTGACGAATAGCTTTGACGCGGCAGATTTTATCGATTTGATTTCCGAAATGAAGTCCTTTGTAAAAAATGAAGCCCTGGCAGCAGATTTACAGCAGCTGATGGATCTGACGCGAATGGCGTGGGCAACGCATGAGATGCAGTATGCGAATGAACTCTATAAGGTGCTCCATGATCTGGACTATTTTCTTTTAAGATACGGAATTGAGGACGTTGGGCAATATACTGCCGATGCGGGAACCGTAGGCACTTATTATGGCGTTCTTGCAGTTTATGGGGCAGAGCCTTTTTCGGCAGAGGAACAGACAAAAGCGTTTGGCAAAATCCTGTGGGATGCATATTGTTTCGGAAAAATCGAGGGAACAGATCATGGAGTGCCGGATACCTATGGACAGGAAAGCACGTATTTTGCTTTGTACGATGTAGATGGCGATGGACAAGAAGAGCTGTTGCTCAACTGGACAGGTGCTTCGATGGCGGATACGGTAGAATATATCTGGGGATACGGAGATAACGGCACGCATGTAGAGCTGTGTGAGTTTCCGGCGCTGACCTGTTATGACAATGGAGTGATTGAAGCACAATGGTCGCATAATCAGGGACTTGCCGGAGAATTCTGGCCATATTTTCTATACCGCTATAATGCCGAAACTGATCAGTATGAAATCTGTGGCGGAGCAGATGCATGGGATAAAAGCGTGGCAAAGACGAAGGAACAGGGAGAAATTTTTCCGGACGATATCGATGCAGATCAAGACGGTGTCGTTTATTATCTGCTGCCTGCCGACTGGGATGGAAACTATGATATGGAGCCTGTAGATGGAGCTAAGTACCGGACATGGCGGGAATCCTTTTTGGAGGGAGCGTCGGAAATGGACGATATCTGGTTTTGGGATTTGAAGGAAGAAAATATTGCAATTTTAGGTGCAGAAAAGCCAGACTAAAACAGAGGATAAAGATTGAAAAATAAAAATTATTCAATCGAGAGATTTGTGTCTGCGCGCACTTGACACAAACTCGATATGCGTAAAAAGCGTGCGCAGAAATGAAAGGAAAAAAATGGGAAACGAAAGCGGGACTTGGATTATGTATGGGGTAAGTCGGGAGGACCCGGAATGTATCCATACAGTCGATGAAGCAGTGGAATATATCAATAAGGAGGGATTTTTGCCGCTCTTTAAAAATGAGATTCCGGGGTTTTCACTGGAAGAGCGCACTGCTCCGGAATATTGGTGGAGCGGCGATCCCAAAAGCGATCCCTGGGAATGGCGTGAGATCATTGCCCGAAGCGGTAAAGTCGCCTATGGAAAATTTTTTGATAAGAAAGCGGGTTTTATTTCAAAGCAGTGGTTTCCGTATTTTGCAAACTTTAGGCGGGACGGATATGATTTTGATGCGCTTTGGGATGATGAAAAGGCGTCCATCCGGCAAAAGAAAATCATGGATTTCTATTTGGAAGAAAATGCCGAAGCAGAATATTTTTCCAGTGAGTTAAAGAAAAAAGCCGGTTTTGGAAAGGGCGGCGAAAAAGGCTTTGATGGCGTGATTACGGCGCTTCAGATGCAGACTTATCTTTGTGTCAGAGATTTTCGCCAGCGAAAAAACAAAAAGGGAGAAGCCTACGGCTGGCCTGTCGCTGTTTACTGTACGCCGGAGCATCTCTGGGGACGGGATCATGTGACAAGCGCTTATACAGAGTCAGCGGCTTCCTCCGGAGAAAAAATCGCAGCGCACATGCGGGAAATCTACCCGATTGCAACCAGGCAGCAGGTACATCGGTTGGTGGGGAATATTGTTGCGCTGTAATTGATAAAATAGCTAAAATAGAATATAATAATATTAGCTAATATTGAAAGACTTGTTACGGGAGGTGCTGATATGATGATTGAGACTGCAACTGCGACGGAAATGCAGAATAATTTTGGAAGATATCTTAGTATGGTGATGTCTGGACAGGAAATCATTGTGACAAAAAATGGTAAAGAAGTTGGGCGATTTATTCCAAAAGATGCGACGGTATCCTATTTGACAGATTCCCTCACCGGAATTTTGAAGGAAGATTACGATTTGGATGAAGCTAAGGAAGAAAGCCTGAGGGAAAAATATGGTTTTGTTGGTTGATACAAATATCATTTTAGATGTGCTTCTAAGCAGACCGGAATTTGTAAAAGATTCTTCTATGATATGGAAATTATGTGAAACAGAACAGGCAAAGGGATATCTTTCGACTTTAACGTATGCGAATATGATGTATGTTATGCGAAAACAGTTGACACCAGATCAAATTGAAGATGTATTTCGAAAATTAAACCTGATTTTTGAATTTGCTGATTTCAGTCCTGCCGTTTTGGAGAGGGCTGTTGCAATGAAGTGGAAGGATTTTGAGGATGCTGTTCAAAGTGCAACTGCGGAGTCTGTCCATGCGGACTATATTGTTACAAGAAATCTTAAGGATTTTATGAAGAGCAAAGTTATAGCATTTACACCGGCGGAACTCTTGGCAAGAATCTAAAAAGCCGCAAAGAAATGAATTGGATGTTTATAAAAATATATACAGTGGATCGGTTCGGGCAGCAGAAGCGGAAATTAGAGGC
Organism: Gallintestinimicrobium sp.; assembly: GCF_046968865.1. Classification (NCBI taxonomy): domain Bacteria; kingdom Bacillati; phylum Bacillota; class Clostridia; order Lachnospirales; family Lachnospiraceae; genus Gallintestinimicrobium; species Gallintestinimicrobium sp. The sequence goes on from NZ_JBKVPW010000008.1 coordinate 45,168, forward strand.
AGTTTAATTCGGAGAGAGATGTTTTGATTGAGACATTCAACTATTCGCAAAAGCCAAGTTTAACGAATAGTTAGCACCGCTTTCCGTGATTTCGCAGAAAAATACGTTTTGCTTCGGTGCTAACTAATTCGTTAAACTTGCGGGTGTTTGATAAAAAATAGTTAGAACTTCTTTCTGGGATTTCGCAGAAAAATACGTTTTTGCTTCGGTGCTAACTAATTCGTTAAACTTGTGGGGGGTTGATAAAAAATAGTTAGCACCTATTTCCGTGATTTCGCAGAAAAATACGTTTTGCTTCGGTGCTAACTAATTCGTTAAACTTGCGGGGTGCTTGATAAAAATGAGTTCAGGAGGCATATATCTGCTGACGCAGATGATTGCCTCCTGGGTTTTTCGCTTTTTTTCGTAGATTCTGTAATTTCCAATTATAATTAAAATCTGCAATTTAAATATTTAAATGTCTGCAATTTATGTCTTATTATTTACCATCTTATATGTCACATATCTGGAATCTGTTTTATAATGTTTATATGCCTACGCCAGGTCTTTTGAATCCAGAATGATTGTAAATGGTCCGTCATTGATCAGCGCGACCTCCATTTCCGCACCGAATACGCCGGTTTTCACGACGGGAACTTCCTTTTTGCAGGCGTCGATGATGTATTCGTAAAGCTCGTTTGCATGCTGTGGTGATCCGGCTTTGACAAAGGATGGCCGGTTGCCTTTTTTGCAGTCCGCGTACAGAGTAAATTGGGAAACCAAAAGAAGCTGTCCGTCGACATCTTTTAACGCGAGGTTCGTTTTCCCGTTTTCATCCGAAAAAATCCGCATTCCGATCAGCTTGCGAACCATTTTGTCTGCTGTTTCTTTTGTGTCCTCGTCACAGATTCCGATCAGGACGAGGAAGCCTTTTCCAATTTCAGAATATAGCTTCTGGTCGATTGTAACGCTTGCCTGTGTAGTACATTGAATAACAAATTTCATAGGTAATCATCCTTCTGAGGTTTATTTTAAATTTTTAACAAACATTGTGAATAAAATAACAATAAAACAAGCCGGATTATTTTTTGCTTTGTTCCGAACTCGAATCTTCTGTTTTTCGATTGGATTCTACGGCTGGCGCAGCGTTATCCGAAGTTGTTTGCGCTTTTTCGTCCGGATGTTCTGCAGGGCGCGGAATAAACGTCTTCAAATCTTCTTTAAAATTCCGGAACGAAAACTGTTTCTTACGGTGCCTTGCGGGCTTATCTTCCGGTTTGGAAATAAAGCTGCCGGTCTGGACATCGACATAATCCAGTGTCTGGTACTCTTCTGTTTTATCGGACATGCCCTTTTTTTGCAAACTGCGGTTGACGTAGCGCTTGATCAGCGCATAAAAAACAGCAAAGATCGGAACACCGAGAATCATGCCTGGTACACCCATGAGACCACTGAAGATGGTGATGGAAAAAATAATCCAGAACCCGGAAAGACCGGTGGAATCGCCAAGAATCTTAGGCCCAAGGAAGTTGCCGTCAAACTGCTGCAAAATCCAGATGAAGATGATAAAATACAGGCATTGCATCGGATTGACCATTAAAATAAGCAATGCACAGGGTACGGCTCCGATAAACGGACCAAAGAACGGAATAATGTTGGTAACGCCGACTATGACGCTGATCAGCATTGGATATGGCATTTTCATGATGCTGACAACAACAAAGCAGAGAACACCGATGATGGCTGAATCCAAAATTTTCCCACTGATAAATCCGCCAAAGGTGGAATCGATCAGACGGAAGTCTTCCATAATTACATTAGCCTGTCTGGTATCCCAGAAAGCGTATAAAAGCTTCTTTCCCTGGCTGACAAAGCGTTCCTTACTGGCAAGCAGATAGATGGAAATGATCAGTCCGATAACGAGGTTCCAGACTGCCTTCGCAAAGCTTAACATGCTTAGGGAGACTGTTTTTACGATGGCATTGATCTGAGGCATCATGGTTTTATTGAGGAAGTTTTCAAGATCTGTCGAATAATGATCGATCAGATCGGATACAGTCGTTTCGATGTCTGGATTATCAGCAAGCAGTTTTTCTGCCCAGTCACTGACGTTTTTTACATAGCTGGGGAACTGACCGACAATACTCTGGATACTTCCAATGATCTGCGGAATTACAACTCTGAAAAATCCGTACACCAAAAACAGGACAAAGCACAGCGTCAGGACGATCGAAATGCCGCGGCAATAGCTGGTCAGCTGTTTCTTTTTTTTCTGTAAGGACGGTTTTTGGGAAATCAGCCAGTCTCTGGCGGGATACAATGCAAAATGCTCGATGGCGTTTACCAGCGGACACATCAGCCATGCCAGAATAAAGCCGTCCAGAATCGGCATGCAGATGTGCAGCAGATTCTGCAGATGATCTTTAAAGTTGCCGCCGTGAAAGATCAGATAATAGGCGAGCAGCCCGCCGATTACAACCAGAAGCGCCGTTACGCCCCAGTATAGATATTTTTTTTCCCAGCGAAATTTCATGTCAAGTACTCTCCTTTCCGTCATGCGAAGAAAGCTCGTCGAATTTCGCTTTCATCGTCGGGTTGTTTTTCGTAAGGCGCTTGATGCTCAGATCTTCCGCCTTGTTGTTTGCGAGCCGCAGGTTGTTTTCAGAAGAAAGCAGGGCCTCCTTTGTCTTCTGAAGATGGTCGATCGTTTTGTCGATTTCATCGATCGCGCGGTGGAACCGTTCACTCGCCAGACGGAAATTCCGATTGAATTTCTCTTTAAAATCATTCATATCTTCCTCAAAATGGGAAATGTCAATATTCTGATTTTTGATGACAGCAAGCTCCTGCTTATACCGCAGCGCATTCAGGGAAGCATTGCGCAGCAGCGTGATCATCGGGATAAAAAACTGCGGACGGATCACATACATCTTCGGATATCGATAGGAAACGTCCACGATGCCGGTGTTATACAGCTCGCTGTCTGGCTCCAGCATGGACACTAAAACGGCGTATTCGCAGTCTTTCTCGCGCCGGTCCTTATCCAGCTCCTTGAAAAAATCTTCATTTTTCTTTTTCGTTGCGGTTTCATCCATCTCGTTTTTCATTTCAAACATGATGGAAATAAATTCGATTCCGTCCGGATCCGTTTCTTTATAAATATAATCGCCCTTGCTGCCGGTTCTGGCATCGTTGTCCTTTTCAAAGTATGCATTCTGGAAACCGGTTGCGCGCAGCTTGTTGAATTCTGTCTCACAGTGCTGCTCTAAGCTTTCTCCGATCATTTTGGTGGACTGGCGCGCCTTGAAATCCTTATAATAGGCGATTTCCTCGTCCTTCATGCGGAGGCGCTCTTCGTACTGCTCCTTGATATTTTGCTCCCGGAGCCGGGTTTCCTGCTTTGCATGTTCTATTTTGCCGGTCAGGTCATAAATCTGCCGATCCATTTCGTTGATCTGCTTTTCTTTCTGGGCAGCTGCTTTGGAAACCGCCAGGGCGATATCCTTGTCCGCAGTTTCCTGTACAGATGTGATTTTGGCATTTAAAAGGCTGATCTGAGCGTCCTTTTGGGACAGAGCCTTTTCCTGTTCAGACAAAAGCTTTTCCTGCCGGGAACGGGCGTCTGCCTCTGCCAGCTGCCGTGCGCTCTCTGCTGCCGCAAGCTTTGCCTGCAGCCGGGAAATTTCCTCCGCCAGCTCCTGTCTCGTCTGGGTCTGCGCCAGAAGGACAGCGTTTTCTTTTTCAGAAAGATATTGCGCTTTACGCTCGGAAAGCTCTTTCTCAAATTCTTTATCACGGACCTGTCTGACGATCGCCGCATAGCCGGATTCGTCTACCTGAAAGACTTCGCCGCATTTGGGACATTTGATTTCCTGCATGCACCTGCTCCTTTATCATGATTGGATATTCTATTAGTTTACTCTGTCGAGCACTTTTTTTCAAGGCGAATCCCGATAGAAACCTAGGATCGATCCAAATCCGGTATGAATCACTGCGGTCTCTTTGCAAAAAGAAAGAAAAAATAGTATACTGTCAAAAGGAAAATCAGGATGAGAAAACCATTCCGGCGTGCAGACGCCGGTAACTATGAAACGAGGAAACAGCATGACGTTACAACAGGTATTGAGCCAGGTGCGGCGAGCCGCCGACGATTATGAAATGATTCAGGACGGAGACAAAATCGCAGTCGGGATTTCCGGTGGAAAGGATTCCCTGACGCTTCTTTATGCGCTGAGTACGCTCAGACGCTTTTATCCGCATCCCTTTGAACTGCATGCGGTAACTGTCGACCTTGGCTTTGAAAACTTAAATTTGGGCAAAATAGAGGCACTCTGTAAAGAGCTGGATGTCCCATATACAATTGTGCCGACGCAGATCGCTTCGATCGTATTTGACCAACGGAAAGAAAAAAATCCCTGCGCACTGTGCGCAAAAATGCGGAAAGGCGCATTAAATGAAGCGATCCGTGGGGCAGGCTGCAACAAAATTGCTTATGCACACCACAAGGACGATGTCGTGGAGACGCTGATGCTGTCTTTGATTTATGAAGGGCGCTTCCATACGTTTTCCCCTGTCACTTTTCTGGATCGGATGAATCTGACGGTGATCCGTCCGCTCGTTTATATGAAGGAAGCGGATGTGATCGGATTTGTCCATAAGCACGATGTTCCGGTTGTCAAAAGTCCCTGCCCTGCAGACGGACATACTCGCAGAGAATATGTCAAGCAGCTGCTGCGTCAGCTGAACCTGGAAAATCCGGGGGTGAAGGATCGGATGTTCACTGCGGTTCAGAGTGGTCTTGCGGAATGGAGGGTACATGAAAAACAGTAACAATTACCATGATGAAACTGCAAAGGAAAATATCCTCCAGCTGCGAAAGCTGCAGGAAGAGCTGCCGCGCTTCTGTCGCCAGTATTTTCGTGGAATCGAACAGACGACCGCGCCCCGCACGCGGCTTGCCTATGCGTATGACCTCGGTGTCTTTTTTGAGTTTCTGCACAAAAATAACAGCGTGCTTTCGAAGACGGATATCACGGAGTTTCCGCTGTCAGTTCTGGATCAGATCACAAAAGCGGATATCGAGGAATATCTGGAATATCTTTCGTATTATGTCAAAGACGACGGCACGGAATATACCAACGATGAACGCGGGAAGCGCCGTAAGCTCGCTTCCCTGCGCTCGTTTTATAATTATTTTTTCCGGGATGAACAGATTAAAAGCAATCCTGCGTCCTTAGTGCCAATGCCGAAGCTCCATGACAAGGAAATCGTGCGTCTGGACCCCAACGAGGTCGCAATTCTGCTTGACCAGGTGGAGGACGGCACCAAAATGACCAAAAGTCAGATGAAGTTCCACGATAAGACGAAGGTGCGCGATCTTGCGCTTCTGACGCTCTTGCTGGGAACCGGTATTCGTGTGTCGGAGTGTGTCGGTCTGGATATCAGCGACGTAGATTTTGATAATCTCGCAATCAAGGTGCGACGCAAGGGTGGATACGAGGACGTCGTCTATTTTGGGGAAGAGGTAGAGGAAGCGCTTCTCTCCTACCTGGATCAACGCAAACATATGATTCCGATGAGTGGCCACGAGGATGCATTATTTTTATCCCTGCAGAACCGGCGCATGGCGGTGCGCAGCGTGGAAAATCTGGTCAAAAAATACGCTTCTCTCGTCACAACGACAAAAAAGATCACGCCTCATAAGCTCCGTTCCACCTACGGCACGACGTTGTATCAGGAAACCGGGGATATTTACCTCGTTGCAGACGTTCTGGGACATAAGGATGTCAATACCACACGGAAGCATTACGCTGCGATGAAGGACGATCATAAACGGAAAGCTGCCAAAACAGTAAAATTACGGGAGTTATGATTTTTCGTTGACTTGTAACGCGTGCAATCTATTGTGTGGAATCGAAAACGGTCACTCTTCCAGTGTTGGACTGAGTGACCGTTTTTTCGTTCTCTTGTTACTTTTTCTGCCCGTGCTTGCGAAGGTTTTTATCGCTTCTCCATCGGCTTGGGCGATAAATCGGAGGTGGTTCGATACCCTCTGCAGGATTGTCTGCAGCGCCGGGGCAATTTAAATTGCCAGATAAATTGGCGTTTGCAGAATGTGCGGTATCCAGGTGTTCCGATCGGTTATCGTTCGGTTCAGCGCCCGGCTTGCGGAAGGTCAGAATCGCCTTGAACAGATCGCCATCGAGAAGAATCTGCATTGTGCCGTGCTGCAGCTCAGTAAAGCTTCTTGCGATGGCGAGACCAAGTCCGCTTCCCTCTGTGTTGCGGGAGCCGTCTCCGCGGACGAAACGTTCGGTCAGCTCTTCTCCGGAGACGGTCAGCTCCATCTGGGAAATGTTTCGGATCGCAATCTGCGTTTCGGATGCGCTGTCGGTCACGGTAACATAGACGCGCGTGGATGGCATGGCATATTTGCTGATGTTGGTATAAAGGTTATCAAAAATACGAAACGTCTTTTGCGGGTCAAGCCGCAAAATTACTTTTTCTTCCGGCAGCTGAAATTTGAACGTCAGATTCTTTTCCTGCATGCGGTCTTCATATTCCAGATAGCACTGCCGAAGCAGGTTGCAGATATCGACATTGTCGTAATGCAGGGTAACGTTATTGGTAGTTGCCTTGCTGATTTCGAACAGATCTTCGATCAGTACCTTTAAGCGGAGAGCCTTTTTGTCCAGCGTATCGAGATATTCCTGCTGCTGTTTTTGGGTAAGCCCCGGCTCCTTTAACAGGTTGATATAGGTAATGATTGCAGTCAGCGGCGTCTTTAGATCATGAGATACGTTGGTGATCAGCTCGGACTTCATCCGTTGGCTCTTGACCTCTTCTTCTACCGCTTTCTTGAAATCAGTCTGAATCTGTAAAAGTTCTTTTTTATAGCTTTCGAAAACGCCGAAGTCTTCTGAAAAAGCGGTATCGAAATCCCCTCTTGCGATCGAGCTGGTCGCACGCAGGAGGTTCTGATATTTGGTTTGTATGTCATGGACGTATTTTTTGAGCAGGAAATAGATAATCAGGGAGTAAATCAACAGTGGAACAAAGCCCCATACCCAGAAAAACGTAATGACAAACAGGATAATAAAATTGACGATGACTAATTTGGAAATCATTTTCTTGGCGTCTGTGCCGATATCGAAGCTGACAAGCTCCTGATAGAACCGGTTCCAGGCGTTCATAATTCTGCGCCAGTAGCGGATTAACAGGCTGTGCTCGCGAAACTCCTGCTTGCTGCGCAGACAGCCTGCTGCAATCGTACCGAGAAGAAAGGCGACGAAAAAGCAAAGGAAAAAAACAATCGCCAAAAACAGATACAGCGTCCCGGACAAATGCAGCGGTGAAAGAACATGCTTTGTCAGGTTTGGGAACAGCTGTCCATGCTGAACGCCGCAGATCAGGCGAGTCAGGAAATAGGGCATCTGAAAAAACAGACAGAGAAGCACTGCTGCTATCTCGATCGGAAGCTGGCAGATGGAAAAGCTGCGGATACAGTAACCTCTTTTTTCGAACAAGAGAATCATAAAACCACCGAACAGGAATGCTGCAGCAAAAAAACCGATCAGCACGTGGGGAACCCCGGCGGCACAATAGCTCTGATACTGGAGGCTATCGTAATTGGTATCGCTCATGAACAGATCCCGGGAAGAAAGAATCTTCTGATACTGCTGTTGGGTGATGGCATAAATGATCCGCATATTCGAAGGACCGGAAAGCGAAACACGGTAACGGTAAGTCTGGCCAGAGTCTGAATCGAAATCTAACAAAAGGCTGTCGGAGTCATCAGAAAACTGCTGAAAATACTGTTCTCTTCCGGCAGTTTCCAGCTTTTTTAAAAAGCTGTCGGATTCGTCGCCAAAATAAGCGCGGCAGCTGCTGACATGTCCGGCGGCGTCATATTCGATAACCGCATAATAAATATAGGACGGATGTTCTGTCGAGGTTTGCCCATTTAAAAGCGCAGTCAGTTCAGAAACACTACTGTTTCCGATTTGCGTACCGGAAGCAGTATCCTGCGCACAGTAATCGACATATTGCGTCAGTTTCTCTGCACCCGCCTTCATTTCATCAATCTGTGACAGAAATACATTATACAGGGCTTCTTCCAGATCACCGTCAGAAACGGGGGTGTCAGACGAAGCGTCGGAAGAGATTCTGTCAGCGATCTGATAAGTGGCTGAAGAGGCAGAAAATTCAGGATCACCTGATTCACGGCTCCCCAGATAGTCAATCGTCAGATACAGATCGGAATAAGACCAGTTTTTCTGATCGGTCTTTTCTTTCAGGTATTTATATTGAATATAGTTGCTCTGATAAAGCTGTTCGATAAAGGACATTTCCGTCAGCGGAGTGGAAAATTCGCTGGCCGCACGCGTTTGAAAGAACGGCAGAAACGCCATCAGACAGAGCGTCAAAGACAGGAGGATGACAAGCATCACTGTAACGCTTTTTGCCTTTGGACTACTGTTTTTCCATTTTGTAACCAACACCCCACACCACCTTTAAATATTTCGGATTCTTCGGATCGATTTCTATTTTTTCTCGGATTTTACGGACATGAACCATAATCGTGTCAGTATTGACCGCTTTTTCATTCCAGATGCGTTCGTAAATTTCGTCTGCGGAAAAAACACGTCCGGGATTACGCATCAAAAGCAACAGAATTTTAAACTCAATGGGCGTCAGGCGCACCGGTGCACCATCAACAAAGACTTCTACAGTCTCTTCGTTCAATTCGATTCCGCCCAGCACATGATAAGTATCCTTGACCGGTTCAGCCGATGCGATCGCTTCCCGGTAACGGTTATAGCGCCGCAGTTGGGAATTGACACGTGCCAAAAGCTCCAAGGGCGTAAACGGCTTTGTGATGTAGTCGTCAGCACCCATATTTAAGCCCATGATCTTATCGACCTCTTCTGATTTGGCGGAAAGCATAATCACCGGGAAATCATAGCCCTTTTCCCGCACCTTCATCATCATTGTAATGCCGTCCATGCGCGGCATCATGATATCTACGATTGCAAGATCAATTTCTTCTTTTTCAATGACCGCCAGACCCTCGATTCCATCGCCTGCCTGAGATACGTCATATCCCTGGTTTTTTAAATAAATCTCGATTCCGGAACGGATATCGGCGTCATCTTCTACGATCAGAATATGATTCTTATCCATTGCAGCTTTAAACTCCCCTCTTTTGTATGGCGCCTGATAGTAAAAATAGTGTTCAGATCGCCTGCCTGACATATGTCCTATCAGTATAGCATCCGCGTCCCGGGAAAGCAAACCTTCGGACAAACTTTACGATACGCAAAAGAGCTTAGAAAAAAGCGGCATAAAAACGAAAGAAAATCTAAAGTTTTGAAAATATGTGCCCTAATAGCAGGTATCAGCAGAATGATTTCCGAAAAATGTGACGGAACCGTTCAGTGAAAATCCGTGCTGTAGTATGGAATGATCAGATAATCTCCGGCGTGGATATCGTCTGCATCCTGTAAGTGATTCATTTCGCAGACTTCGTCGATATAATCCTGGACAGATGTATAGTGATCATCTATATAGCGGCTGGAAATAGCGGAAAGCGTATCTCCCGAATATACCATAATGCTGCGGAAATACTTATAATGGACAGGTTCGGAGGATGCCTGCGCTCTGGATAAAAATCCGGTTGTCAAAATACCGATAAAGACCGCGATAAGGGTCGCTGCAAGACTGAAAAAGATCCGTTTGGTCAGTTGTCTGGTCCTGCGCAGGTGGTTGCGATAGGAACGCTCCTGATATGCTGCTACTGCTCTGGCGGTCTGAAAATAGGTGCTGTATGTTGTGTTCATAGAAATCCCCTCCTGAGTACAATCGAACATACGGTTTCGAACATATGTTTCTATACATGGATTATATCGAACGTACTTTCGAATGTCAACAGGAAACGGTAAAAATCGAACACTTCTTCGGAATGTATGTTTGCTTTTTTATCAGGGGTATGTTATACTGAATTTACATTAAAATGCAGAAAGGAATTTTTCTATGGCACAGAGAAAGATCACTGCAAAACAGCAGGAAATTCTTGATTATATAAAAGAAGAAATTTTAAAAAAGGGATATCCGCCGGCAGTTCGTGAGATCTGCGAGGCAGTTCATTTAAAATCCACGTCTTCCGTTCATTCTCATTTGGAGACGCTGGAGAAGAACGGATATATCCGCAGGGACCCGACTAAGCCGCGCGCGATTGAGATCACAGACGACAGCTTTCAGGCTGTTCGCACAGAGATGACGAGCCTTCCGGTTGTCGGCAATGTTGCAGCCGGACAGCCAATCCTTGCCGAAGAAAATATCGAAAGCTATCTTCCGATTCCGGCAGAATCCGTGCCGACCGGTGAGCCGTGCTTTGTGTTGAATGTCCGCGGCGATTCTATGATAAATGCCGGGATTCTGGATGGCGACCAGATTTTTGTACAGTGTTGTCAGGAAGCCTATAACGGACAGATCGTGGTTGCGCTGATCGATGACTCTGCTACAGTAAAACGTTTCTATAAAGAAAAGGATCACATCCGTCTGCAGCCGGAAAACGATACGATGGACCCGATCATCGTAGACGACTGCCAGGTGATCGGACGTGTGTTCGGAATGATGCGGATCTTCCATTGAACAGATTCGGTGAAGGGCACAAAAATTGCAGAACATATAACTAAAGCTTAGTACATAAGCTTTAGGGATACACCTTTTCACATTGGGAAGCTGGCAGTTTAATTGACGCCAGCTTCCTATTTTTTCATCACTTCAAGAGAAAAAATAAACGCGGTGGGGTTTCTTGATACCCGACCGCGTTTATCTTTGTCCGCTGATATACGGGCAAATCGTTTTTTATTGTAGGTTACTTTCTTGCACCATCCGAGCCGATGGTATATCCGTCAATGGTGGTATTCACCGCCATCGTCCCGTCTGTGTAGAAGTAGTACCACTTTCCGTCAATCTGCTTCCAGCCGCCGGCAAACATTATTCCGGTAGCCTTGTCCAGCCAGTACCACTTCTGGTCGTCGGAGAGCCGGCCCTTCACTGGCTTCCCATTTCTGTAATAGCTCCACTGGCCGCTGTCATTCTGCTGCCAGCCGTTTGCGGTCTGCGGGTCAATGACGATCTCCACAAACCGCCGCAGTACGGTGGCAACCTCGGCGCGGGTAGCGGTTCCCTTGGGGTCAAACTTATTTCCATTCTTCCCGGACAGGATGCCCGCCTGCTGCATGATCCTGACCGCATTCTTCGCCCAGCTGCTGATCTGTGCGTTGTCCGCAAAAGTCACAGCCTGGAGGGTTTTCGGAAGGTCGTAGCCCAGCTTTTTGGCGTAATTTGCCATGATGACCGCCATCTGTTCCCGGTTGATGTTGCTATCCGGCGCAAAGGTGGTGGCAGTAACGCCCTCCACAATGCCGTTCTGCGCCGCCCAGTTCACATAGGGGGCATAGTAGGCGTCAGTTTTCACATCAGTAAATTTCCCGGTCTTGTAACTGTCCGGGTTGATGCCCGCCAACCGCCCCAGAGCTGTCACAAACATTCCTCTGGACATGCCGGTGTTGGGGCTGAAGGTGGTGTCGCTGGTGCCGGAGAGCAGTCCCCGGCTGGCTGCAAAGAGGATATTGTCCGCAGCCCAATGGTTATGAATGTCGGTAAAGGCAGGGGCAGGGTTCTTGTAGCCCACGCCGTAAACGCTGAAATGACCGGTTTCAAAAACCACCGCTTTCAGGCTGGCATCGTAGCTGGATTTGGTGATCCATTCCACCTTGCCCGCATCGTCTACATAGACTGCATAGAGATTACCGGTCTGCTCACCCTTTGCCGGTGTGTAGGACAAACGCACCGAGATGGTATGTCCATTCAGGCTGGTAATCGGCGTCTCTTTGCCGCCGGAGAGATACACCAGCGACAGGTCATAGACCGGTCTTGTTTCTATGGCGGCTTTGGCCTCGATAGAACGCAGCGCATCCACCTTATTTGCCCGGAGAATGATGTCCCCTCCAGCGGAGACGGCATCCAGCTGCTTTAGAGTATCCAGCCCGATATTAACCGAAACCAGATGGTCTATTGCTACGGTAAACTGCCGGACGTTTTCTTTAACCAGCAGATCCAATGTCTGCGCCTTGATGGTCACGTTAAAAGAGGTCTGGCCTGCCGCCGAGGTGATGGGAACGGTAACGGCAATCCCGTTCTCTGTGGTGCCGTTCTTTTTCGCATCCTGTTTGGCCTTGCCGATGGCGGACTGGACAGAGCTATTATCCACTGCCGCATTGCCGTTTTTATCCGGCTGTATGGGTTTGGTTTCACCGGTGACAGGGGCTTGAGGCTTTTCCTTCGGCTGGTTGGTGTTATCATTGTTGCCGGAACCGTTAGAACCGCCGGAGGATGAGCCTCCACCGCCGCCCGAACCACCAGAGGAGGAACCGCCGTCGCTGGAAGATTGCCTGGAAACGGTCAACGTTCCAGAAACATAGGTGATCTCATAGTTGTCATTTGACAGCGTACCAGTGATGTTGATTGCGATTTCTCCGGCTTTGCTCATATCCGGTGTCTGCTCGTAAGTCAATGTTACAGTGCCGCTCAGGGTGTCTGCACCAACCAGACCTTCCACCTTGTAATTCTTATCTGCTTCCGGGCTGCTCAGATCGGGCGCGGTGCTGCCGGTGTAGGCGCTCTTATCAAGCGCCGTAACGGTAACTGACTTTTTCGCTACGGTCACAGTCACGTTCTGTTCTGCCACATCTGCGTACTCTGCGTTTCCCTGAACCTTATACCAAACAGTGTATTCCCCAGCGTTTTTCGCTGTGGGGATCTGTTCGCTCCACTCAGAACCGTCAAGCCGGTAGAGCATCGTGCCGCCAGTGGTCTTGCCCGCCGCAACCAGAGCCTGTTCTGCACCGTTGTAGGTCAGTGTGTTGACCGTAGGTGCAGTCACGGTGGGGATGCGCTTATTCTTTGCGCTGATGTTGACGGTCAGCGTGATGTCCTCATAGTTTGTGCTCTTGATTACTACGGTCGCAGTACCCACAGAGCCGGTGGTTGCCACATCATTTTTCTGAATGGGCAGGGTCAGCTTGCCGTTTTCCACCTTCGCGCCGCTGGTGTAGTAGCCGTCATTTAGTTTGATTTCGCCGATCTCATAGGTGAGTGCACCGTACTCTTTGGGCGTTTCCAGCGTGGGCAGGGCGGGGAGCGTCACAGTGTAGGTCTTTTCGCAGTCATTTACAATGGTAAGCGCAGTTTCCTTGGTGAAGTCAGGCGCAGCGGCCTTGATGATGCTGCCGGTAGTAGGGAAGCTGCTCTGCTCCAGGGCGTAATTCTTCGCGGTCTGCTCCATCAAGGTCACCGTGGCAGTGATGTTCTTGCCGTTGCCCGCACCGGCATCGTCAAAGCTGGCGGTGACGGTGTAGTCTGTGCCTCGGTTCAAGTTCACGCCGTCGAAGGTTACGCTGGTAATGCCCGCGTTTGTTGTGCCATCATAGGGCTTGGACGCAGCCGTTACCCCGGTGATCGTCAGCGGCTTCTTCCCAATGCGGACCGCCACGCTGGCGGGTGCGGTATCGTTGTGGTTTGCATCGCCAATCACCCGATACCACACGGTATATGCTCCGGCATCGGTGCCGGTGGGGATGTCCTGGCTGTATGTACCGTTCTCGGTCAGGCTGTATTGCATAGTGCCATAGTCCGTCACGCTGCCCGCAGTAATGAGCGCCTGCTCCTGGCCGGTATAGGTCAGGTTTTCCTGCGCTGTGGGAGGCGTGATGAGGCTTGCGCTGATGTTGGCCGTTTGTACCGTTACAACAATATCCTTGCTCATCTTCTCGTAACCGTTGCAAGTGGCGGAAAATCGGAAGGTGTGCTGGCCTGCGGGCAGCTTTAGTGCAGAAAGATCAAATTGATTCTTTGTTGTCGCACCGCCAACTGCTTTCTCTTTGCCGTCCTCCACCTTGTACCACTGGAAGTTCACAGCGCCTGTGCCGGTTTCCTTCGCTACCTTGACAAGAAGCGTCCCCGCACCGCCATAAGTCATGCTCATCTCGGTCGGATAGTTCATGCTCTTGATGGGGATCTTGGCCATAGAAACATTGGTCAGCTCCGTACTGCTAAGGTCGCTTATCCAGGTACTGCCGCTCTTAAAAGCGTAGCCCTCCGGCAGCAGGGATGCCAGCGTGACATCTCCGGTGACGGTCAGCTTTGCCGCCGTCTTACCGTTCAGATCCAGCTTGAGCGGGCTGCCGATGGTGATCGCGCCTGCATTTGCCAGCAACTTCACCGTACCGCCGCCGGCTGCCGCGATGGCCGCGTCTACCGTCAGATGGTAGGAAGTGCTGCCGTCCGTCTTTGTTACCTCAGCGGCATAGCCGCAGTATGGGCAAACATTCCCGCCGGAAGGGTCATCCGGGTGGCTGCACTCCACAACGGTGACGGCAGTATTCGCATTCATCTCTGACAGCTTGACCAATGCGCCGTCTTGCTTCTGATAGGCATAGCCTGCTGCCAGCAGGGACTGGTAATCTGCGCCATTCTCGATTTTGATGCTGTCAAAGGAGCCGCCGGACAGGATCACACGAATACCGCTATTATATCCCAATTTCAGCAGATCCGCGCTACCGCCGGACATGGTCAGCGTTCCCTCCGTGTAGATGCCACCGGTGAACGTGCCGCTCGTTACCACGGCTTCGTTCCCGGTAAGGATGAAAAGCCCAAATCCACGGACGCCAGTTCCGCCGCCTACGCTTCCCTCCAGGGTGACATTGTCCAGCGTCAGCTTTGCGCCTGTGTGGTCAAATTTTCCAACTTCCACCGCATTAGCGGACTTGGAGACACAGGTGCTTTGCACCTTGCCGTTTGTTATGGCTACATTGGAGCCGAGGATGCAAAGAAGCGCCTCCTCACGGGATTTGCTCAGGGTGAATCCATTTAAGTTCAGTATAATGTTTTTGCTGATCTCGATAGGCTCTACGTTCTCGATGGTCAAAGGCCCCCGCAGCGTGATAGTGTCACCGTCCTGCGCGGCATTCAGCGCATTTTCCAGACTGGTGTATCGTGTGCCGCCGGTTTCAAATGCCTCCACCAGCGCTTTGCAGAAGGTGCAGTAACCGGCGCTGTCCACTTTGCCCGCATGGTCGCAGCTTCTGCCGCAGACACATTTACCGTTCTGATATTGGCAGGTATGCTCGACCACTTTGACGCTTCTACTCTGGATGCTTACTTCGGAAACATTCAAAATTTCACTGTCATCAGTGTCTGCAAAGGCATATCCCTCCGCCAGCAGAGCCAGAGCCGGCGCGCCGGTATCCACACTGATGCCCCCTTGGAAGGTGCCGCCCTGGAGCTGGGTTTCCCCGAGGAAATTCACCTGACTCTTAAACACGCAGTCGCCCTTTACCGTCAGGGTAAACTCGTCAGAAAAGACCTTTTGGTTTGTTGTAACGCTGTCTAATATCAATACTGCGGGGTCTTCGGTGTCAATGCCATCTATCGTGCCGTTTTTGATGGTAACGCTGTTGTACGGGAAATTTTGCAGATCCAGCGCCTTGACCCTGTGGCCCTGCAGGTCCAGCGTAACGTCCCTTTTGTCCGCCGTATCGCCGTTCCCCGCTTTCAAGGTTGCGTCAGTATCCCGCACAAAATAAGCGGTTCCGCCGGAGAACAGAATGAACCCAACCTCAGGGTTATCGCCTTCAAACGTATAGGGGATACCGTTGCGAATAAAGAGCACATCCTTGCTGCACGGTTCGCCGCACTGTTGGCATTTGCCGTCGTTGGCGTATTTTTCATGGGGGCAGGTGTTGACCGTCAGGGTGACGGTGTTGGTATTGACGCTGCAGCTGCCATAGGTCAGGGTGCAGTAGACCTTGGCGGAAGACAGCCAGCGCTTGTCGGCCACTGGGGACAGCTTGCCCGCATTATAAAGTTCCTTCAGAGAGAGGGGCGACCGGGTAAAGCCTTCCAGCTCGGTGCCGTCCTCCAGCTTCCACTGGTAGGAAATGTCCCCGGTCTGGCCGGTGGCCAGTGTGGCAGTCACCCGGATTCCCTTGTCGCCCTGCCAGGCATCCAAATCCCCACCCTTGCAGCTGGCGGAGACATCCTGGGGCTGGGTGCTGATGGTGATGGGGGAGCCGGAGACAGTGACCGTAACGGTCTTGGTGACTGTCTTTCCGTCCGTGCCGGTGACAGTAACGGTCAGGCTGTAAGTGCCCTGCTTCACGGTTGCATCCGTTGTCACCGTCAAAGTCTTGCCGTCGGTGGAGAGGCTCTCCGTCAGGCCGGTGTGGTCTCCCACCCACTGGGCTTTCAGGGTGCCCGTATTCACATTCTTGGCGGAAATGGCAAAGGTGGCCTTCTGGTCGGCAACGCCCTCATAGAGTGTACCCTTCTGGGTCTTCACCGAAAACAGGGGACCGGTGACTTCGCCGATGTAGTAAGTCTTCTTCTTGGCGTTATTCTTAATATCGCGGATATCTCCGGCATCCATTTCCGCCCTCGATGCACCCTTCTCGTCGGAAGCCAGAATGGCCAAATCGCCTTCATTGCCCACATACACGGTTCTCAGTTCGATGCCATACTTATCGCCGGTGGCGTAGAGGGAACCGCTATATGTATACAGATAGGAGCAGACAATACCGGCATTCGACCCGCCGTAGGCCTCCAGCTTGCCGCCCTTCAAATACACCATACAAACAGATATGGCGTTATACTCGCCCCCGCTGGCCTTAATGGTGCCACCCTCAAGGGACAGGGTTCCTGTGCCGTAACTGGTGCCCTTGTAGCCACTGTCAAAGATGGCACCGTTGAGCGTCGAGCCTTTACTCCCGCCACTGCCAATGACCTCCAGAGTTCCGGTGCCCTTGACGGTCAGTTTGCAGTTGTTCAGATCCAAAGGCGCGTCGCATTCGATCTTGTTATCGCCCTCCAAGGTCAGGGTGGTATCCCCGGTGAGCTTGACGGGGGTGGTAAAGGTCTGGTTGTTCCAGGTCACCTCGCCGGAGATGGTTTTTTCAGTGCTTGCCGCAGCTGCCATCAGGGACATTACCTGCTCTGTTCCCTTGCAGGCAGAGAGATCCGCATCTTCCGCAGCGCAGACCGGACAGTCGGGATTGACCGCCTCCTGCTCACAGCGGGTTTCGCAGATGCACTCTGCTGGAGCATTCCCGGACACGCCGGGAACAAGCCCGCTGTCCTGGGAATTGCACTGCTCACAGGTATACCCACAGGGCGTCCCCTCTGTGGCCGGAATGTAGCCGCAGCTATCGTCATGCTCGCCGCGTTCATGAGGACAGCTTAATTCTTTTGTGATACAGCCGCTTTCCTCACTGCATTCGTGGGTACACACGGTCGGCTGGGCCTCCTCTGCTTCAGATGGGGTCGCCGTATTTTCTGGTACGCTGCCTTCCAAAACAGGGTAACAGCTTTCGTCATGCTCATGGACACACTTCTTCACAAGGGTGTAGCAATTCTCAGTATGTTCATGTTCACAGGCTGCCCCTTCGGTTCCTTCCGTATATCCGCAGTCCTCTGTATGTTCCGGGTGATGCTCACACAAACCAGTATGGACAGCGGACGCACCCGCTTCCACCGCAAATGCCGGAACGCCCGGCATCGTAAAAATCATTGCCGCCGCCAGTAAAAATGCGGCCGGCCGTTTCCATTTCCATTTCATTTTATTCATCCTCCTCACGTTGTTCGTTCCTTCTCGTTGTTTTCTGAAGCAGCCGGGATACTGCCTCCCGCAGCTGATATTCCGTCACAGGCTTCACCAAAAAGGTGTCCACCTGCAGCCTGCGGCTTTGGGGTTCAAACTCTGCCTGGTCGCTAATCCACAGGAGAGGGACATCCCTGCTGTACCCTCGTATGCTCATGCAGAAATTCATCCCCCTGGCTCCGTCCTCCATGACCACCACAGCATCATAAGGCCCATCCCGCTGCATGGCATAGGTACAAAACACGCCGTTATCAAAGCGGTCTACTTTGCCCAGCTTCATCAGCAAAGCGGTTTCTTTTTCTTTCTGGCTATAACTGCATAGCGCAATTCGCATGTTCGCACCTCCATTTCATGATGGGTTTTATCGCCTCATATAGCTCCTGATCGGAGCAGTCTGCCGGAAGAAACACAGGGATACGCAGGTGATACGCGATCAGGGCGAAGTTTTTATCATCGCTCCACCAGACAAGCGGTGTTTCCGGTGCCAGCTGCTTTGCCTGAATGGCAGCCTCCAATCCCCTTGCCCCGGTCATGGCGATGACAACCGCATGGTAGCGGCTCCGCCGCAGTGCCTGAGATAGCTGCTTCTCATTCCATAGCTCGTCGATGACAAGCTGTCCGTCCCCAGCAAAAAGGGAGCGCAGCCTACTCTCAAACCATTCTGCATTCCTTAATTCCGTACAAAGTGCGATTTTCATGCTGAGCCTCCTTTCCTGAAAAGAAAAATAAAAAAACCAGACCTTCTCATCGGAAAGTCTGGTAGTATAATTAGGATAGCATCTTGTCAAGGGAAATGCAACCGACTTTGTTTAAGACGCAGGTTTCCTGTTTAAGACGCAAGTTTTTCCTGCGGTTTTATGTTATACTAATATTGGATTATTGTGCAAAGGAGATGGCACGATGCAGATTGCGATTGTGGATGACAGAGCAGAGGACAGAGAAGAACTGTCTGTCTGCCTGGAAAATTATATGAAACGGCATCAGCTGGACTATACGCTGACAGAATTTGAGGACGGAGAGAATTTTCTGAAAGCTGCCGCCCAGGTCAATTTTCAGCTTGTCTTTATGGACATCTATATGGAGAACATGGATGGAATAGAAGCCGCCAGAAGGCTGCGCCAGAAAAACAGGCTCTGTAAGACAATGTCATTAAGTTAAGAATTTTGACATAATTATAAAACACATCATATTTGCAATTGTTTGATAAATATGATGTGTTTTTTCTTTTGTCTATTTTGCAGCACAACAAAAAGACAGATTGTTTATCTGTCAAAAAAAACTTATAATTATCTATGATTAAGCCACTCTATATAGAAAGCTTACAGATGCCTGGGGTTTGACTTTGCGATGGTCTTTTCGACCAGGTCTTACTGGTAATACATGCTTTTCTATTAGGTTAATCACATCAGGTGGACTAAGATTGCGTTTATTACGGAGATATTCTCTACAAATATAAATGGCGATTGTAAAGTTCACCTGTTTTGTTTTATCATTGTTTTTCATTTGTCTTATTACATGTGTTGTTATTAATTCACAATAGTTATACAAAAGTAATCGCGCATATATTTCTTGTTTAATAAAATCTGGTTTTCGTGCATGGAAACTTGTTAATCCTATGGCATATTTTAATTCTCTGAATGAAGTTTCTATTCCCCATCTCAAATGATAGATTTCCTTTATTTTTTTTACATCAAAAATATTTCTATCAAGATTTGTAATTATTATTTCATAAGAATTAGACCCTATAGGAAATCTAATAATACGAAATGATAATTCGTATGTTTTATCACTTTTTCGTGGAAGATAATCAAACACTTGATTTACAGGCATCCACTTATAGCCTGCATTTTTTGTGGTCTTTGTATTTTTCCTCGAAAAAATCTGAGTGATATCTATATCAAACTCATCATTTGGAGGAAGATTTAACCCAGATGCAATTCCATTACTATTTTTATCTTTGACACGTATAGCGAATTTCCATCCTTTTTCAATTGCATGTGCAAAAATGTTATAGTTTTCATATCCTCTATCAGCAACAAGAATAACATTCTCTAGTTTCGATCTGTCAATCATTGTTGCACATGCTCTAAACTCGTTACAATCTGCTGCTGTTTGCACTAAAACATCGGTGTATATACGATTCAAAACATCATAAAAGACGTTTAGATGTAGTTTATTAACAATTGAACCATGCTGATTACGTTCCCAAAAAGTTTCTGGATCCTTTTGATTGGTTGCAATGGTCAAGTTACTTCCATCACATGCAATTAAACGATAACCATGATAATTATTATTAGTTGGAAGGTTGTCATCCGTAAAAGATTTAAACAAATATTCAAAAGCCTCTGGAAGTACTTTTGAACGTTGTTGCGTAAATGCTGACACAGACGGAGTATTTTTGTTAAAATCAAAGAAATCAAGTAGTTCTTTACTCATAGTAGCTCCACCCGAATTCATCATGATTCCTATAAAAGTTTTGAAATCAATTTTCCGTTTTCGAGAGAAATCGACATTGGGGTTTCGAAGAAATAAACATGGATTGTTAGCTAATTCCGAAATATGATTCTTTAGAGAATTTGAAACTTGATTAATATAATTGCTCATATGCGTTACCTCCTTGCAATCAAGATGTTCTTAATTACAAGGGCCGCTTTCGCTACCTCATTATCATTCAATAGCGAAAGCGGCCGCACATTTCGAATCATATGTCAAGCATTTATTACAAAATAAAAAGACCCTAGCATCATCTCTGATGCTAAGATCTTGATTGGTCATCTTAACTTAATGACATTGCTCTGTAAGATCGTTTTTCTGACCATTACAGAAGATTATGCCCGGATGGGGTACAGCCTGTCCGCCAGCTATTATCTGCTGAAGCCGCTTTCGCTCCATCAGGCAGATTTTGAAGAAGCGATGGAGCTGTGCCAGCTAAAACCGCCCTATGAAGTGATGACACTTTCGGTTATGGCTGGCCGTCAAAAGCTGGAACTTCCCACAGAGAAAATTCTATACATAGATTATCAAAACCGTATGACGCGGATTCATACGGCGGAACGCGTGATACCGGTAAGCGGAGGTTTTCAGGAGGTCACTGCCGCATTGCAGAAGGACAAGCGTTTTTTGCCCTGCTACCGGGGCGTTTTGATCAACATGGATTATATCAGCCATGTTGACAGCCAGGCCTTCCGTTTGATAAACGGGGAGGAACTTCCGATTGCTCTCCGCAATGGAAAACAGCTGCGGGAAACCTACCGTCAGTATGTTTTCTCTGGAATGGGGCGTATCGTATGAGAATGAAACAAATACGCAGGCGTATTCTGGGGGGCTGTCTGGCCTGCCTCCTCTGCTTGACCGGCAGTATCCCTACATTTGCCGCTGGAACTGCAACCCCAGCCAATGCCGATGAAAGAAGGGAGATTCTGCCGGGTTTAGAAAACAAAGCTTCAGGGGCACTGGATAGCGGAACCCTGGAAGCACCGGAAGAAGTATCCCTCGTCCTTGTCACAAAAATACAAAAGGAAGGCGAACTGCTCTCCCTGCCGGCTTTTACCCTGCCCCTTAGAACCACACCGTCTGATGATGACCTGGAGGAAATTTATCAGCTGGCCCTTCAGTATCAGACCGTTTGCGCCACTGTAACAGCCGGTGAAGAAATCCGGCAGGAAACATTTTCTGTCGCATGGGATTTTTCAGCCATTGACCAGACCACTCCGGGAGAATATGCCGCAGCAGGCCGGATTGAACTGCCGGAGGGGTATGCCTTTGGTGAAGTTGTATTGCAGGAGCTGCAGATTCCCGTCCGGGTAGAAGAAATGACGCCTGCTGTCATTACCTCTATAGAGCAATGGTATCCTTATACAAATGCATTTGCGCTCCCACAGGGCAGCGAAATTGAAGCGCTGGAAGAATTATTCGCCGCCTCCCCGTATTATCTGGAATGCTATGCGGAAAACGGAACCAGCTACACCGCTGTGGTGGAATGGGATTTTTCGTGTATTGATCTGAATACTGTGGGACTGTACCATGCAACAGGAAGGCTGACCGCACCGAAAAATACCGTATTTGCGGATCGTGTCGATTTCCCTGAAATTACAATTCCTGTTTCTGTTCAGGCTCCGGACAGACCAGACATTAACTGTTTTCTGGCCGCCAGAGGAAACCTTTATTTTCCTTGGGTCACACCGCCGGGAGAACTGGATAAGATCAGTGTATGGCTGTCCGAAAACAACGGTTCATGGAACCAGCTGGAAAATGGCATTTACGTGGGACGGGAAATGCTCTCGATTGCTACCCGTCTGCTGACGCCGGGCAGCGGTTACCGTCTTCAGGTTGATTATGACGGCGGACAGACCGGCATCCTGTCCTTTACCTACGCAGATGAAATTGTCCTTGAAGGGTATCATGAAGGCGACCGGGATGGAGGGGATGCAGGCGGAAATCCACCCGACACCATCATTCAGCCGCCTCCTGAAGATACCGACGATCAGGATCATGGTTTTGCAGACAGGCCCTCCACGAAGCCTTCAAAACCGCCTGTAACAAATGACGGTGGAACGGATTCCGATGAACCGACTATACCGGAAATCGAAGCGCCCGTTATATCAGGTCAGCCAGAGGAAGATACCACTTTGACGCAGTCCCCTGAAGTGCAGACGATTGTCGGCGCTTCAGAGCTTACCGATCCTGCCTGGAAGCTTTCAGAAAACAGGAAAGACTCAGTGCAAAGCGCTATGACCGTTCCCCAGGAAGCCGCAGATTCCCAAAACTCTGCTTTTTCAGAGTTCTTTGATGAAACCACTGACCGGATTTCCGGCACACGCTTTTTGATGATGCTGCAAACAGGGGCGCAAAGAGCCGTCTTTTCCAAACAGGGAATCACTATCAGCATACCCAAAGACGCCTTGCCGGAGGGTATCCAAAACGAAGATCAGATTGAAGTCATCATCCAAAAGGATACGGATGGCGGTTTTTCTTTTTCGTTTTCCATCAATGGAACTGTGCTCAACTTTCTGCCGGATGTATCTGTCATGCTGCCCTATCCAAATGACCCGGCAGCCGGCACATTGTTCCTTTGTGATGAAAGCGGCGTGGAAATCCCCATGACCGGTTACGACGATACGGCGAAAGCCGCTTCCTTTCAGATCAGCCATACAGGGACTTACACCATTGTGGGAAAGGAAGATACCGCTTCCCTGGCACATGCTGCCGACACAGAGCACAGCTGGTCGTCCATATTCTTTTTGATTCCGGCCTGTCTGCTTATTCTGTCTGCCGGTGTGTTTTTCCTAAGGAGGAGGCGAAAATAAGATGGTATCTTCTGCGGTAAAAAAATATGCTGCCTTATGTATGGTCTGCCTGTGCTCATCCCTGTTTTTTCTTGGTCTGTATCAGTTCAATAATAAATATAGCCAGAACACAATCCAAGCGGCAAATGGGATTCTGGCGCTTTCAGAGGAAGAACTTCAAAAGTCACCGGTGCGCTTTCTGGTATCCGGCTGGGCGTTTTATCCTGACGCGCTTTTGACCCCGGAAGAAATACAAGATGAAAGCCATTATATGCGCTACCTTTCCATTGGAGAGCAGACCAATTTCTCCAGCCCTGCAAACCCTTCTCCCTATGGCTGCGGGACTTACCAGATGACATTCTTCCTGCCGGAACGGAAGGAAACATATGCACTGGAAATCCCGGAAGTGTTTTCTGCTTACAACCTTTATCTGGATCATGACCTGATCCTGCAAATGGGGGAACCGGCACAGGGGACGCCATTGGTTCAAAACCGCATGGTCACTTTTTATGGCGGAAAACCGGTCACACTCACCATAGCGGTCAGCAACTATGACCACTTTTACGGAGGGATTGTTTATCCGCCTGCTTTCGGAACGATGCTGGCGGTAAATACTACCAGAGGAATCCGGTTTGCATTCTGCCTTTTTGGCTGTACGGTTACCTTTGTCTGTGCGCTGCTGTCCTTTTATTTCAGCCGCCGGATGAAACAGAAAAATACATTCCTGTTCGGACTGATCTGCCTTGCCATGTGCGGCCTGTCATCCTATCCTGTGCTTCATATGCTGGCTGCTGTTCCCATATTCCCCTGGTACACGATTGAACTGTTCTGTATCTATCTGGTTACCTGGCTGATTGTGGTTCTGCAAAACCGGATATGCAGGCCGGGCTTCCTGCCTGCGGCCATCAGTAATGGAGTGGGCGCTGCCTTCCTGGTATATGCGTTTTTGTATGGCATGATGGCTTCCCATCTCTCCCTTGGAGCTATTCGTTTCTTCTCCGCATCGGTCTTTTGGTATAAGGCGGCATCTGCACTCTATCTATTTATCATCGCTGTGCTTGCCATTCACAGAGGAGAAAAACGGAGCAGGCCGATCTTCTATGCTGCGGCAGCCGCAACCTGCGCCTTTATATGGGATCGCCTTCTGCCGGTTTATGAGCCGGTTATCGGTGGTTGGTTTTTGGAATGGGGCAGCTTTTTCATAGCAGCCGCCATCGGTTATTCCCTCTGGCGCGATGTGATAGAAGGGTATGGAAACAGCCTGATTTTCCAGGAAGAACGCAAGCAGGTCATCCGTCAGCTTTCTATGCAGACCGAATACAGCCGTCAGGTTTCTGAGGCAGCGGCAGAAAACAGAAGGCTGATCCACGACATCAAACACCATCTGCGCACCATAGACCGCATGGCCTCTGAACATGGGCAGACAGAGATCTGCTCCTTCCTGTTACAGGTTGAGGAACAGGTTGCGGCAACATCGGGTCACTCCTATGTTGCGTTCTGTAAAAATCCCGTCGTAAATGCGCTGATTGAATACTACTACGGCATGGCGCAGATACAAGGGACAGAATTTCAGGTGCGGCTCGATCTTCCTGATCAGATGCCGCTTACCGATGTGGAACTGTGTACGGTGCTAGGCAATCTTTTGGACAATGCCGTTGAGGCGTGCAGCCGCCAAAAACAGGGGGTGCACCGCATTTTCATTGCAGGCGAAACCAGAGGCACTATGTACTTTTTGAAGATCGAAAACACTTATGACGGTCTGGCCTTGCAGGAGGGAAAAACATTCCTCTCCCGAAAGGGTACATCTGCTGATCATGGAATCGGGCTTTCCTCTGTCCGAAAAATCATTGAAGGTCATGGCGGTGATCTCGATCTTGTTCCTGGTGAGGAATCCTTTCTTGTCGGAATTACAATACAGATGTAAAAACTGTTTTTTGAGGCGCATTCAGATTTATCTCTTATTCACGATAAAAGGGAAAAACCATTTGCAGGTTTTTCCCTTTCTGTTCGTGATATAAAAGGAATTAATCACACTTCTCTTCCAGAAAAGCATCCACGTCGATCTGCTCGCCGTCTCTCCAGATACGCTCGAGATCATAGAACAGTCGGTTTTGACGGTCAAACACATGTACGACGAGATCGCCGTAATCCATCAAGATCCAGTTTCCGGTCGGATAGCCTTCCATGCTTTTTAAGGAATAGCCGGCTTTGGTGAGTTGTTCGTCTACATTGTCCGCCATTGCCTGCACCTGGTTTCGGTTGTTTCCGTTTGCAATCAGGAAATAATCCGCCAGAACGGAAACCTTTGCGATGTCGATCAGGGTAATATCCTCGGCTTTTTTATCTTCCAGCGCTGCGATCGCAAGCTGCGTCATTTTAGCTGCCTGTGTCATACGTTTCCTCCGTTTTTATAAAAATCATAGGTTTTCTGTGTCATGGAATCGATCTCCATATTTCCGCCCTTTAAATAGCTTAAGGTGTTCTCCAGCGCCATGATGAGTGCTTTGTCAAGATCTTCAAAAGCGATCCTTCGGATTTCCGGAAGATTTGGAGCCTGTTTTCTGCCGGGCTCGATATAATCCGACAGCCATACGATTTTTTCCAGCAGGGACATATCCGGCCGTCCGGTCGTATGGTTCAAAATCGCGTTCAGGATATCAGGATCTGTCACACCGTATTTTTTGGAAGCAAGATAGCTTCCGACCTTTGCATGCAGTAAAAAAGGATTCTTTTCTTCTGCAGGATTGATCGGGAGATCGTGCTTTTTACAGATTGAAATCTTTTTTTCATTGCTTAAGCATTTCGCGCAGTCGTGGAGCATGCCGGCAATGAGCGCGCTGTTTAAGTCTGCGCCGTAGCACATTGCAAGGGAAGCCGCGGTATAGGCGACGCCGAGCGTATGTTCATAACGCTTCGGGTCGAGCTCTTTTTCCATCGCCTTACGTATTTTTTTCAGATCCGGCTCTTTCATTTAAAAGACTCCTTTCCATCCCTGTAATACCCGTTTTTTTCCAGAAAGCTGCGGACGCGTTCCGGGACGAGATAACGGACGGATGTTCCTTTTTGCAGGTGATCCCGCACCAGGGTAGAAGAAATTTCTACATGAAGGGACGGCATGAAACGGATATCCGCGCGGTAACGGGACGCGAGGGATTTTGCCTGCAGCATCAGCGCAGAATCTTCCCTGCCCTGCCGAACGGAGGCTACCGTAATGCACTGAGTAAAAATCTGCTCCGGATTTTTCCAGAATTCCATCTGGAACAGCGTGTCCGCACCGACAATATAATAAAGTTCGTCCTCCGGATACTGCGCATGCAGTCGGGTAATCGTTTCACAGGTATAGGAATTGCCTTCTCTTACAATTTCCATGTCGGAAACGCAAAAATAAGGGTTATCTGCTATGGCGAGCTGTACCATCTGAAAACGAATTTCTCCAGGCAGGATCTCCTCCTGCCGTTTCATATAGGAACAGCCGCTTGGAATGAACAGAACCTGATCCAGTCCATAAAAGCACCTCGCCTGCTCTGCAAGCAGCAGGTGCCCGTTATGGATCGGATTGAAGGTGCCGCCTAAAATACCGATTTTGCTCATAGGCTACCGCCTTTATCCATGGGTAAAATAACTGTTACAGGGGAAGTTCGATTTTTTTGTGGTCTTTGCTCTCTTTGTAGAGAACGATTTTCTTGCCGATGACCTGAACAACGGTAGAGTGTGTGCGCTCTGCTACGATAGCCGCGATTTCTCTGGGATCGTCGAAACAGTTCTTCAGGACAGAAATTTTAATCAGCTCTCTGGTATTGAATGCTTCTGCAATTGCTGCCGTGCATTCCGGGGTCAGGCTGGATTTGCCGATCTGAAAAATCGGTTCCAGGCTGCTTGCGAGCTTCATCAGATATGCTCTCTGCTTACTTTTTAATTCCTTCATGGGAGTCCTCTCTTACTTATAATAATCAAAGGATAAGCCGTACATCCGAACCGTATCGCCTTCCTGGATGCCAAGCTCCTCCAGCTTGTCCAGAATGCCGGCATCTTTTAAAAATCCCTGGAAGAACGCAAATCCCTTTTCGGATTCGAGGTTGGTATAGCCAAGCATTTTTTCGATGCGGGGACCTTCTACGACATATTCCTGTTCGAGTTCGTCATAGGTAACGGTATAAGGTTCGTCAGAAACCGCAAGTGCCATTTCCGGGAAGTACTCCTGCTCAAATACAGTCGGCTTTTCGTCGAGACCGTCCAGCATCTGACGGACATGATAGAGCAGCTCGTTGACGCCCTTGCCGCTGACTGCGGAAATCGGGAATACATCAATGCCCTTGGGACCAAATTCCTTGCGCAGCTGTTCGACCGGGGATTCTTCAAGATCGTAAATCGCGTCGGTTTTGTTGGCTGCGATCACCTGGGGCTTTCTGGCAAGCTCCTCGCTGTAATTGGCAAGCTCTGCGTTGATCGCATAGATGTCCGTGATCGGGTCGCGTCCTTCTGTTCCGGCTGCATCGACAACGTGGATGAGCACCTTGGTACGCTCGATATGGCGCAAAAATTCATGGCCGAGACCGACGCCTTCGGAAGCGCCCTCGATCAGTCCCGGAATGTCTGCGATGACGAAGCTCTTCATATCCGGCAGATCGACAACTCCGAGGTGCGGATTTAAGGTTGTAAAATGATAATTTGCGATTTTCGGTCTTGCGTTGCTGACACGGGATAACAGGGTGGATTTTCCGACGTTCGGGAATCCAACCAGTCCAACATCTGCGATGACCTTTAATTCAAGTGTCAGCTCAAGCTCCTGTGCCGGCTGACCGGGCTGTGCATATTTCGGCGCCTGCATCGTACTGGTCGCATAGTGCTGGTTGCCGTTTCCGCCGCGTCCGCCCTTTAATAAAACGACTTTACGGTTGTCGCCGGACATATCGGCGATGACCTTGCCGGAATTGAATTCTTTGATAACAGTTCCTTCCGGAACCTTGATATAGATATCGTCGCCGTCCTTGCCACGGCAGTTTTTCTTACCGCCTTCCTGGCCGTCTCCGGCTTTATATTTTCCAACATGTCTGAAATCGGTCAGGGTATTTAAGCCTTCGTCTACGATAAAAATGACGTCGCCGCCATGGCCGCCGTCGCCGCCGTCCGGACCGCCTGCCGGAACATATTTTTCACGACGGAAGGAAACGTGGCCGTCGCCGCCCTTGCCGCTTCTGACATATATTTTTGCTCTGTCTGCAAACATACTCTGATTCTCCAAATGATATAATGAAACACCTGTCCAGCAGGGTTTTCATGTCTGCGGTTTGTCGCAAAAGCAACTTCTTTTCATATTCGATAAAAAGACCCCAAACGTGCGTCTGGGGCCTTTTTGGAAATGCGGCCCGCCCATTTGTGCGTCCGCTTATGGTTCCTTGATAATGCTTACTGTTCTACGGGATATACGGAAGCCTGTTTCTTGTCTCTTCCCTTTCTCTCGAACTTCAGTACGCCATCTACCTTAGCAAATAATGTGTCATCGCCGCCGATGCCAACATTGATGCCGGGATGAATCTTGGTTCCGCGCTGTCTGTAAAGAATGTTACCAGCCTTTACAAACTGTCCGTCCGCTCTCTTTGCACCAAGGCGCTTGGATTCGGAATCTCTGCCGTTCTTGGTAGAGCCGACACCCTTCTTATGAGCAAAAAACTGAAGGTTCATATTGAACATTTGTTTACACCTCCTCGAATTTCAGCCTCAGGAATTTTTTCCCGTACTGTTTTTCAATGCCTGTCAGACCAAGGATCATGGTATCAAGCAAAAGCTTTGCCCGATCGCTGACCGGGGATTCAAATACTACATCAACCAGGCCTGCCTCGTCGTTTGTCACTACATTCATCGTATCGTCCGTATAACTTTCGATCGCATTGAGCGTATTGAAAACGAGTACGGAAACCGCCGCACAGATAATATCTGAACCGGCATCCGCATAACCGGCATGCCCGATGCAGTTAAACCCCTGATAGGAATCCTTTGTCTTTCGAATTAGAATCGTCGTCATAAAACATACCGTCGCAAAATCTGATGATTAAGCGTTGATTTTCTCGATTTTCACCTGAGTGTATGCTTGTCTGTGACCATTCTTCTTGTGGTAACCGGTCTTTCTCTTATACTTGTAAACGATGACCTTCTTGCCTTTGCCTTCGCCTACTACAGTAGCGGTTACGGTTGCACCTGCTACGTCAGCGCCGACCTTTAAGCCGTCATTGCTTACTGCGATTACCTGATCAAATGTTACAGTTTCACCGGCTGCTGCGCCAAGCTTCTCAACCTTCAGAACATCGCCCTCAGCTACCTTGTACTGTTTGCCACCTGTTGCAATAATTGCGTACATCTGGGACACCTCCTGTCAAGCGTTAAAATAATTAACGTTACTCGCTAACTTTGGTGGCGCTGTTACAGCGCACTTATACCTCGTTACGCGGCATACTTCAGTATAATAGCATTCCACCTAAATGCTGTCAAGTATTTTAACTTGATTTTTTTAAATTTTCTCGAAAAATGTTACTGTTCACACGTGCCATTCGCAATACAATAGAATGCGTGCTCTGCGATGCAGATTCTGCAGCTTATAAGAGATCGAGCAGTCTCTGGAAATATTCCGGCAGCGGCGCACTGGTTTCGATATACTCTCCTGTCCGCGGGTGGACAAAGCCGAGGATCATTGCGTGCAGCGTCTGCCCTTCGAGCTTTGGAAACGGGCATTTTTTCGGACCATAAACGCTGTCTCCCAAAAGCGGATGACCGATTGACGCCATGTGGACACGGATCTGATGGGTGCGCCCGGTCTCCAAACGACATTCGATATAAGTAAAGCGTTCAAAACGCTTCAGGACAGTATAATGGGTGACGGCGCGTTTGCCATTCACCTGGTTGACCGCCATTTTTTTGCGATCGGCATTGTCCCTGCCAATCGGCGCGTCGATGATGCCTTCGTCGTCGGTCAGCACGCCGTGTACAATCGCCCGGTAGCGACGCGTGATCGTGTGGTCTGCAAACTGCACGGCAAGCGCCTGATGGGCGGCATCATTTTTACAGACGATGACAGAGCCAGTCGTATCCTTATCGATTCTGTGGACGATTCCGGGGCGCAGCACGCCGTTGATGCCGGAAAGCTGTCCCCTACAGTGATACAGTACGGCGTTGACGAGGGTGTGGCTGTAATGCCCGGCAGCCGGATGGACGACCATATCCTTTGGCTTGTTGACAACCAAAACGTCGCTGTCCTCATAGAGAATGTCCAACGGGATGTCTTCCGGCTCGATATCCGGCTCCTGAGCTTTGGGCAACAGGAAAGATAAGTCATCCCCTGCCTTGACTTGATAGCTTGCTTTGACAGGCAAGCCGTTGATGCAGACGCGCCCCTCCTTGATCATTTTCTGGATAAAAGAACGAGATAAAGAGTCGATCAGCGCTGCAATGCACTTATCGACTCTTTCTTCTTCCTGTTCTTCGGTAATCTGAAATCGAAATAAATCAGTTGTTTCCTGTATCGGGTTTTCCATTATGCTTCCTTTTTTGAGTCCGGTTTCCTTCGTTTTAAAAAGTCAAAGTCCTTTTCCTCGAAATGCCCGAAAAAGGCGAGACAAAGACCGGCCGCGCAGACAAACGTTACATAAATATCAGCTACGTTGAAAATCGGGAAGTCAATCAGGCTGATATAGATAAAATCCACGACATAATCCAGCCGGATACGGTCGAGGAAATTGCCGAGCGCTCCTGCCATCAAAATCGCCCCGAGGATATGTAGCATGGTATATTTCCGTGCGGCAGGCATGCGCCAGAGCGCATAGATGCAGGCGAGCAAAATCAAGCTCGTCATCAGTACAAAAAAGATTTTCTGATTTTGTAAAATGCCGAATGCGGCACCCCGGTTTTCCAGATAGCGAAGTTCCAAAGCGCCGGGAATCAGCGAAACCGGGGCCTGATCCTTTAAGCGAAGGACAGCAAGGTGTTTCGTGAACTGGTCAAACAAAACACCGATAATTGTGATCAGGAGATCTATAAAAAACATTTTTTTCGCAGAAAAATTCATATCAGTCCTCATCCTTAAAGTTCAGTTCTTCGATGGCAGCTGTCATCTCTTCATCGGTTACGGTATCGTCGATCCGTGCATGTCCGATCCGATCTAACAGGACAAAACGGATTTTGCCGCCGCGCATCTTTTTATCGGACTTGGTCAGTGCTACGATTTTTGCAACATCCAGGTCATCTGCAGAAATCGGAAGGTTGAAGGGAACGAACATGTCGCGGATCTCGTAGTATTCTTCCATCTCGATGAGCTCTTTTTTCCAGGAAATATAGGCAGCCGCAACGCAGCCGAGGGCGACGCATTCGCCATGCAGCATCTGAAAGCCGCTGTTTTTCTCGATTGCATGACCGATCGTGTGTCCGAAGTTTAAGAGCGCGCGTTCGCCCTGTTCGGTCGGATCGTTTTCCACAACCTCTTTTTTGATCTCGCAGCTGCGCTTGATCATGGAAAGGAGCGTTTCCGGGTCGCGTTCGCAGATTTCATACATGTTAGAGATCAGCCATTCATAATATTTCGCATCTTTGATCAGACCGTGCTTCATGATTTCTGCAAAGCCGGAATAATACTGCCTTGCGTCCAGCGTCTGCAGGGTGTCGAGGTTCATGTAAACGAGTCTCGGCATATGGAACGCGCCGACCATATTTTTGTAGGAATCAAAATCTACGCCCGTCTTTCCGCCGATGCTCGAATCCACCTGGGCGAGCAGGGTTGTCGGGATCTGGATAAAATCGATGCCGCGCAGATAGGTTGCTGCAGCAAAACCGGTCATATCGCCGACCACACCGCCGCCGAGGGCTGCGAGCATGTCTTTGCGGTCAAAATGATGCTCAATTAAAAAAGCGTATAAAGTCTGGATGTTGGCGAGGGTTTTATTCTCTTCGCCTGCCGGAAATTCAAACACTTCTACCTGTGCAAAGGCAGAGGAAAAAGCTTCCTTGACCTGCTCAGCATAAAGTGGGGCAACATTTGTGTCCGTAACGATGCAGATCTTACGCTCCGGTGCAGAAACCGAAAGTGCCGCGCCTGCAAGCTCTTCAAAGCCGATCGTCAGCACAATATCATAGCAGGGCTTTCCTTCACAGGATACCGTCAGTTTTTCTTTCATGAAAACCTCCATTCCGCAGGCGCTTTGTGCCGAAGGAATCGCGAGGCGAGCATCCAGCTCGGCTCTGCGATCCCAGCTACTTTGTGACGCCTGCGGCACAAATAGCTGTGTGAAAAATAAGCGATCACGCTTATTTTTCACACTAACCTCCTTCGGGAAAAGTTCCGGACAAAACAGGGACAACCTGCCAGAATGGCAGGTTGTCCGCCTAAACAATAGAATGTACGCTCTGCGAGCATTCTATTGTCATGAATAAATCCGATGCTGTGCAGTCTTTGCGCTGGTTGCATCAGACATCCCTGACATCGAATGCGCCGCCGATAATTTCCTGAGAATCGCCGGAAATATCAACGCTTGCAGGGGTAATAATAAAAATAAAATGCGAAATCTTCTGCAGATGACCGTCGATTGCGTAACAGGACCCAGACGCGAAATCGATAATTCTCTGTGCAATATCAATGTCAAGCCCTTCCATATTGAGAACGACAGTGCGGTTTTCCAGCAGTGTTTCGGTAATTTCTCTGGCGTCTTCTACACTGGTAGGCTTAATGACCTGTACGTTCATACCGGGTACGCCGGATCTGCGCGGTGCAGGACGCATGGGAGTTACTTTCTGAAGCGCTTTTCTTGGGCGTTCCTCTTCTTCATAGGAATCAGCCTTCTGAATGCTCTTGATTTTGGGTTTCTTCTCTACCGGCGCTTCGTCATAATCATCATATTCATCATCATAGTATCCATCATCTTCATCGTCGCCTAATTTCATATAGCCCAAAAATTTGTCCATCAATCCCATTTTCGAAACATTCTCCTTTTATTCCATATCGGCCACTGTCCGAGTACCGAATATCCCAGTACCGACTCTCACACAGGTGGAACCTTCTTCAATGGCTGTTTGGTAGTCGATGGTCATGCCCATCGATAAAACGTCCATAGAAACATTATCAACACTTTCCTGTGCGATGTCAACAGATAATTTCTTCATCAGCTGAAAATAAACCCGGTTCTCTTCCGGCGTCTGTGTAAGCGGTGCAACCGTCATCAGCCCCCGGATATGGACATTTGGAAGAACTGCGATCTGCCGCACCAGCGCGAGGGTATCCTTCGGGCGGATGCCAAATTTGCTCTCCTCCCCGGCACAGTTGATTTCCAGTAAAATATCTGTCTGCGCGTCTTTCTTGACGCTTTCTTTGCTGATTTCCTCCGCGAGGCGCAGGGAATCGACGCTATGGATCATTGTCACTTTTCCGATCAGATATTTTACCTTATTGCGCTGCAGATGTCCGATCATATGCCAGCGGATGTCTTTGGGAAGCTGGTCGTATTTATCGCACAGCTCCTGCACCTTATTTTCCCCGAAATCGCGGATCCCTACGTTGTAGGCTTCCTGCAGGGCAGAAAGCGGCTTTGTCTTGCTGACTGCGACCAAAAGGATGTCATCGGAGGTTCTCCCGGATTTTTTCGCGGCTTCTGCGATATTGTTCTGTGTTTGTTTCAGATTTTGTGTAATCATGCTGTTCCTGCTCCATCCCTATCGTCCTGTTTTGGGTAAAGGGTCTGTATTTATTCATTGATCAGCTGATCTACGTCCACGCTCGAAGCGTCGAGCACGATATAATCGTAGGCGCTCAGACCGTAGGTGGTGTTGGATTTGATCAGCGCGTATTCGTCGTTCTGCTTTAAAATCTGGATTTCCTTAAAATCGGCGTAGCCCTTGTTGATATTGAACACACCGGTCAGGGAAGCAGTCTGGGATACTGTATAGCTTTCCGTCGATTCCGGTTTGATCAAATGGTCGCCGACGCGCAGGGAGGAATCGTCCAGATAGTAATTCTCATCGTTTTCCTGATAAATCTGTGTCGCAACAAATTCCGTCGTCAGGGAGCCGTTTTCTCCCGCCGTTTCGCGCAGGACACCGGTTGCGCCGTTGCTTCCGCCCTTTGTGATATAATCCTTCGGGATCAGGAAAAATTCCTGCGTCGTGATCGCGGAAAGGGGAACCTTTAAACCGCTCTCGGAGTCAGATAAAATTTCCACGTCGAGAAAACGGTCGGTTGCAAAGGTGATCATGGAATTGTTTAATTCCAGCACTGCCAGGACATTTCCCTCGCCGCCGTTGTCGATGATGGAAACCTGTCCCCAGGATTCATACTGGTTTTTGAGGAAACGGACTTTGACGTACTGTTCGTTCTCTAACTGCGCTGCTGTCGTGCGGTCGACCTGAATTACGATTCTCCAATTTTCGCTGGTGGAAAGTCGGTAGAGCGGATCGGAGGCAGAGGTCAGCTCGTTGCTGATCAGCTGCGTTTTTTCGTAGTTGTCTTTTTGAAAGTCAGCGTCAGTCAAATCGGAGGGTGCTTTGTCTTCATAACCGTCGATCGAATAGGTAATAATGCCGGATTCCGGCGCATAACAGAGATTGACCGGCTGCGTACTCGCTGCATTGTTGATGACCTCGAGATTTTCCAGTACGTTAATGTTAGCGAGTTTTAAAACAGTGCCTTCCAGCTCATATTTGAAGTTGTAGACGCTGTTGAACTCATGTGGGGAAAAATTCGCGCAGAAGCCAGAAATACTGGTGCGCAGCTCGCGCATATCGCTTCCTGACAGGGAGGTGTTGTCCGCGTTCTGCTCGTCTAAGATTTCCTTGATCTGACCGCTCTCATCTACGGTGCAAACAAGCTGATTGGCACCGACACGCTCCCCTTCACGGGCATAATAGTTGATATAGCCGTTGTAGGAGCTTGTCACAACCGTTTCATCGCGCAGGGCGATGGCCGTATAAATATTATCTACAGACAGTGCGCCCTCCTGTACGCGGTAGGCGACGACCTTCTGATCCCGGAACAGATAAATTCCGACGCAGATAATGATATAAACAAAAATCAGGAAAAAGATAAACGTCCCGAGATTGATATTGAAGGGTTTGCGGTACTGTCTGATATTTCCGTTATTCTGTCTTGCTGCCAAATAAAAAACCTCCGGCTTTTTCCAAAAATAAGCCCCGGCAGAGTTCCTCCGGGGCTTTTTCTTCAGAGTAGACCAGCTTCCGGCTGGCGGTAAGCTGAGATCTCCTGTTTCAATAAACTCATTTTATCAGATGGATACGATGATCTTGGACTTTAAGCTGTCGTCCAGTTCGGATTCATTCCGGGAAACGCTGAGTACGAAATCCACGCCAAACTTTTCGCTCATCTCATCCAGCTTTGCAACAACGCCTGTAATGTTCTGACCTTCCAGGTTTGCAATTTTCAAAAAGCTGTCAAAATACATCTGCTCGAGGTCGTGATCCTGAGAGATGATGCCACTGACGAATCCGAGAAATGCATCGCTGGAATCGATCATGTAGTCAGGAACTACGATCAGACGGATTTTGTTATTCAATTCATACATGTGTTTGGGACTCTTGTCCAGATATACGATGCTGCCATGCGCATCCTTTACCTCATTATTCACTTTGTCCAGAAGAAATTTTGTTTTACCCTTGCCCTTTTCGCCTACGATTAACTGAACCATTGCAATCCCTCCTAAAGTATATTCCCCTTTATATGTAAACATTACACATATAACATATAGGATATGTTTTATTATAGTGGATTTCGCCCAAAAAAACAACCTTTATTTTCACTTCTGTTACTGTTCACTCACAGCTTTCCGGATGAACGGTGTAAGGGCTGAAACATCCAACGCCACCCGATTAAGAAGTCGCCTGCTTCAGCAGGGCATTCATCTCTGTATACAGGATCCCACGCTCCGCCGACTTTAAAATCACCGCAATATAAGGGTTCCCGGAGGTGTCGCGTGCAAGTAAAATCAGACAGTTTCCTGCAGCACTTGTGGTGCCGGTCTTGCCGCCGATTACCGTAACCCTGTCCGGCGCTGCGACATTGCCCGCCAGGTATTGATTGGTATTTTTGACGGAAAGCGTTTTTTCGTTGCCGTTTTTATCTGTATAGACGGTATCATAGCTCGTCATGCTGATGATTTCATTGACCGTGTCGTATTTGAGCGCCTCATTGAAAATCAGGTACATGTCGTACGCCGTGACGTAATGGTTCTCTGCATTAAGTCCGTGCGGGTTTACAAAATGGCTGTTGGTTGCACCGATCGCCTGTGCCTCTTCGTTCATCATATCCGCAAAGCCCTCTACGGAACCGCCGATATGCTCTGCAATTGCAACGGCCGCGTCATTGGCGGATTTGATCAAAAGTGCATGGAGCGCCTGGTTTAACGTCAATTGGTCACCCTCTGCAAGGCCGCAGACAACTGCTCCGCTTTCCAGGTTTCCCATATTGGAGCTGACCGTAATCACATCGTTCGGGTTGCCGTATTTGAGTGCGACAACCGCTGTCATCAGCTTTGTGAGGCTCGCAGGAGCCAGCCGTTCATGAATGTTTTTGGCATAAAGAACGGTACGGG
Organism: Gallintestinimicrobium sp.; assembly: GCF_046968865.1. Classification (NCBI taxonomy): domain Bacteria; kingdom Bacillati; phylum Bacillota; class Clostridia; order Lachnospirales; family Lachnospiraceae; genus Gallintestinimicrobium; species Gallintestinimicrobium sp. The sequence goes on from NZ_JBKVPW010000008.1 coordinate 81,728, forward strand.
AATTCAAATCAAAAAGACCGGCCGATGTGGCATCCGTCATATCAACAGCGGAATTGTCCGTATTGATATCTCCGTTCACAACACAAAGGCCGGATGCAAAAGCATCTGCCGTCTCGAAACCGGTATCGCCGGAAATCCGAAACGCAGAAACCTTATAATCCGGATTGTAGGAAAAGGCAATTGCCTCATCGCTGCAACCGGTCGCACCGAAGCAGACAGCAAGCGCTGTCAGCAGTGCAAGACATTTATTTGTACATTTCACGCCAGTCTAAATCTCCTCTGTCCAGGGACTTGATCAACAGTTCTGATGTCGCCAGATTGGTAGCAACCGGGATGTTGTGCATATCGCACAGACGCAGGATGTTGTTTACCGTAGGCTCATGCATCTTCGGAGTCATCGGATCACGCAGGAAAATGACAAGGTCAATTTCGTTATGCTCGATCTGTGCGCAGATCTGCTGTTCGCCTCCAAGATGTCCCGCCAGATATTTATGGACATTCAGATTGGTAACTTCTTCGATCAGACGACCGGTGGTACCTGTTGCATACAGACTGTTCCGGCTTAAAATGCCTCTGTATGCAATGCAGAAGTTCTGCATCAGTTTTTTCTTTGCATCATGTGCAATTAACGCAATATTCATGTTGCCTTTTCTCCCATACTAAAAATTATACAGGTTTTTTCGCTGAAGCCCGACATTTAAGACAAAGCCGATTCCTATATACATACTGACTAGCGAACTCAGCCCATAGCTGACAAACGGAAGCGGTAATCCTGTATTTGGCATCATCATGGTAGCGACTGCAATATTCATAAAGCCCTGGATTCCGATCAGTGCGCCTATTCCGGCAGCGATAACCATTCCGGCGGTATCCTTTGCAACCCGCGCGATGGACACACAGCGCATTGCAATCAGAATCAGCAGCAAAATGACCACTGCAGAACCGATAAAGCCAAGCTCCTCCCCTATGATAGCAAAGATAAAGTCCGTCTGGGATTCCGGAAGAAAATTACCATTTTTGACGGATGCGATATCCGTATTGTTAAGTCCCTTTCCCCAAAGCTGTCCGGATCCGATCGCGATGACGGAGTTTAACTGCTGATAAGCTTCTGTATCCGCATAGGTCGCCGGGTCAAAAAATGCCATAATACGATTCCGCTGATAATCCTTTATCAGCGTCTGTCCCTCCTGCATGACAATGGACAGAAAAATAAGAACGGACGGAACCGCCACTGCGAGAACGCCCCCGATAATCTTCCAACTCAAGCCGCCGACAAACATCAGGACACAGAATAAAACAGACACCAGAATCGTCGTGGAAAGGTTGGGCTGTTTATAAATCAGGATCAGAGGCGGGATGATAAAGAGGACTGCAAGCAACAGTACCCGCATCGTATTGAATTGTTCTCTATACTTCATAATAAACTGTGCATAGAATAAAATCAACAAAATTTTTGCAGTTTCTGACGGCTGAAGGTCAAAAAAGCCCAAATCGAGCCAGCGCGCCGCACCGTTTGCCGACCTTCCGAAAAAATGAACCAGAATGAGGGTCACAATCACGAACAGGTATCCGATCCATGCCAGCTTCAACAGTCTGGAATAGTCCAAAAAGGCGATTACCAGCATGGCAATCAGACCGACTGCCATGCCGAGAATCTGTTTGCTCTGTACACTTTGCTTGGCACTTCCGATCGCAAGGATGCCGATAACATTTAAGGCAATCACCAAAAGCACCAGAAGAAAATCAAAATTCTTTAGTTTGTATCTCCGAAACATATTGCTCCTTTAGCTGATTTTATGGAGATCCAGAATCGGAATGTTGGCGTAGATCGAAGGGGTCTTCGCCCCCTTGCCCCGCGTCGACGCTTTGCTGATCTGGATTTCCATATTGTTTGTGTCTATTTTCATATAGCGTGATATGACTTCTGCGATATCTTTTTTGATCATCTCCAGAATTTCGGGCGAGCAGTTGACGCGGTCGGAAATCAGCAGGATTTTCAGACGGTCCTTTGCAACCTCGCGAGAGGGTTTTCTGCGAAAAAGATTAGACAGTTTCATACGCGTCCCTCCTGACTTTTATGAAAAATACCGGTGACCTTCGTCCAGAACGAAAAAGTCGGTTCCGGAAGCAGATACGGGGTCTCCTGCCCCAAAATCCGCTGGCAGATGTTCCGGTAGGCGCGTCCCGCCAGCGTGTGGTTGCCGACGAGCGGTTCGCCCTGATTGGTTGCGATGACGACGTTTTCATCGTCTGGCACGACGCCGATGAGCGGGATGGAAAGGATGTCCACCACATCGTCTACGCTCATCATATCCCCGCGCCTGACCATTTCGTAGCGCATCCGGTTGATGACCAGATCGATGCGCTCAAAACCAGATGCCTCCAAAAGACCGATGATACGGTCCGCGTCGCGGATGGCGGAAACCTCCGGCGTTGTGACGACGAGCGCCCGATCCGCACCGGCGATGGCATTTTTAAACCCCTGCTCGATGCCTGCGGGACAGTCTAACAAAATGTAATCAAACTGCTCTTTTAAGTGTTCCACCAGCTTTTTCATCTGGCTTTCGTTGACAGCGCTTTTGTCCCTTGTCTGCGCGGTTGGCAAAAGGTACAGACCGGGATAACGTTTGTCGCGAATCAGCGCCTGCTTGACGCGGCAGCTTCCTTCCACGACGTCTACAAGATTGTATACAATCCGGTTTTCCAGTCCCATGACGACATCCAGGTTCCGCAGACCGATATCGGTATCGATCAATACAACCTTTCTTCCAGTCGCCGCCAGACCGGTTCCGACGTTTGCGGTCGTCGTTGTTTTTCCGACACCGCCTTTTCCTGAGGTAACGACAATGACTTCACCCATGGCATACGATCCTCCGATCATGAAATATTGGCGTTCCCTGAACAGGCTGCACTAAACAGGCAGTTCATTCAGTAATTCTTTGGTAATGGACTGCATTTGTATTTCGCCGTTTCGGACGCATGCCATCTGCGGCTGTCCCTTGCGGAGCCTTCCCGCCCATAAGCGGCTTTCCTTTGTTTTATATTTGAAATCTCCGATTTTTAATTTCTGCGGAGTCATTTCAAGCGCTGCAATAAAGTGATGGTCCCTGCCGTCGCCGCCCGCATAGGCGTTTCCGGCAAGCCTTCCCAGAACGATGATATCCTTTGTGGAAATGATGCTGCAGCCTTCTTCCACGCTGCCTAAAATGACGATGCTGCCCTCGGTTTCAAGAATCTGCCCGTCTTTTAAGCTGCCGCGGTAAAACTGTCCATCGTCCCCGCTCGCAGATTTTTGCGCAAAGTACCGCGCCGCTTCCGTTGCGCTGGAAAACTGGTTCTGAAGCCCGGCATCTTTTCCGATGACACAGAGCACCTGCAGACGGCTGGATGAGGTGATCGTGTCCACGAGGATATTTTCCTCCTCCTGGGTAAGCGTCCTGCCCTCAAAGGACACCGCGACCTGCATATCCCCGAAAAAACGGGCTGAGTCGCGGAATTTCTGTGCAAGATCCAGACAGAGCTGTTCAAATTCCAGCGTATCATCCAGATAGATTGCAATGCCGTCTTTATAGCTTTTGAGAATTACGGTGTTTTTCATGATCAGTCTCCTCCCCCAACGACAGTTTCCAGGGAAAGTGCAGTCTGGCTGTCAGTCAGGGCTCCGTTTTCGTCCAGGTCGAAATACACGGTCATCAGCTGCTTGGAAAGCTGGCAGGCGTAGTCGGAGGAATAACCGTTTGCGATACGGATCGCCATAGAGACCTCCGGATTGTCGTAAGGCGCGTAGCCGACGAACAGACCGTGGTTTGGACGGGACTTATCTTCTTCGGCGGTACCGGTCTTGCCGGCAACCTCAACGCCGAAATCCTGATAGTATTTCTTGTTCTGGACAACGCCGCGCATGCCCTGATGGATTGCATTCCAGTAGGACTGTGGCATATCGATCGTATTGCGGACGTTTGCCGAATAATTGACAAGCAGGTTGCCAGAGGTATCCGTCACCTTATCTAAAAGCGTCAGGTCATAGCAGGTACCGCTGTTTGCAACGGTCGTCACATAACGGGCAAGACCGACGGTGGTGAAGTTGTTGGTACCCTGTCCGATTGCGGATACAACAGACAGTGCGTCGGAAATCTGCGGTTCGGATTCTTCAATTTCAATGCCGGATTTTTCGTTCAGTCCGTACATAGACGCATATTTGGCGAGCTTTTCATTACCGAGATCCTGATCGTATTTATCGCCGTTTAAGCCGAGCTGATAGCCGACCTCGTAAAAAAAGACGTTACAGGAGTTTGTGATCGCTTCGGATACATTTAAGCTGCCGTGACCGCTTCTCTTCCAGCATCGGGGCTGATAATCGGAGAAACGGGTAAAAATTCCCGGGCACTCGATTCTTGTCGTCAAATCGATTACATGCTCCATCAAAGCCGCGGTAGACGATACCATCTTAAAGGTGGAACCGGGCGCCGTACGCATCTGGGTCGCATAATTCCACATCGGGCGAGAAAGATCCTCGCCGCTGGAAATCCGCGAATAATATTCTGCGTCGATGCCGTTTGCAAGCCGGTTGTTATCATAGCTGGGGTAGCTGACGAGCGCACGCACCTCTCCGGTGTTGACGTCTGTTAAAACGCAGGATGCCGAATACGGGTCGAGAGCAAGCTGCGCCGGGGTAATCTCGAGGTTGCGAATCAGATTTACCATAAAGTTAAAGGCAGAAACACTGCCGGATTTTAATTCGGCGATTTGGTTTTCTGTCGGGTTGATGACATCCTGTTCGATCAGGAGGATGCAGACCTGGGTTCCGGTAATCCGGTTCTGCTCGATCATGTACGGAATCAATTTCTTTAAGAAAGTCTGGCTGTCCAGCTCTTCTAAAATGTAAGAAACCAGCTGCTGATAGACCTCCGAGGAATCGGAATATTTTCCATCCAGGGGAAGCTGGGTCACGTCGATCCAGTTTTTGGAGATCGCGTATTCCAGATATTCCCGGATGCTGATCGTCTCATTGGTCGTCCAGTCGATGTAGGTCTGATCGGTTTTATCTACGCCGGATAAAATATTGTTCTCCGGCAGCAGGTTGTTGATGATATAGCTTTCATATGCCTTATATTCTGCAGGAAGGCTCTGATAAGCGATTGTTCCGGACAAAAGCTCCTCGGAGAGCCAGGTAAGGACCTCATCGCGCCGGGATAAAATCGTCTGATAGACGCTGTACTGGGTTTCTCCTTCGACGGCAGCTTCCATTTTGGAAAGCTCGATCACGTTATTTTTAAACAACGCGCTGTATACATTATCGATCGGAATCTTTAGGTTCGCGCTGGAAACATCGGTGGAGTCATAGTTTTTAACGTTGATGATTTTATCCACCAGAATACCGGCAACGAATTTTTCCAGGATATTATAGGCGTCCGCCTGGAGCTTGCTGTCGATCGTCAGGTAAACGTCGTTTCCGGCAGTCGCGTCCACATGGTCGAGCACTTCTACCTCCCGACCCATCCGGTCAACAAAGACCGTCTCATAGCCCTTTGTTCCCTGCAGATATTCTTCCATGACCTTTTCGATGCCAGCCTTGCCGACGATATCCGTCAGCTCGTATTCTTTGACATCCGGCGCGCTCTTGACGCCGTCCATGCCTTCTTTACTGTTTAATGCGGTCAGCTCGTCCGTCGAGATTTTGCCGGTGTAGCCGAGGATCTGGGAATAATACGGTCCGTCCTTATATTTGCGGATTGTGTCTTCCGCAACGGAAATGCCCTCCAGCTCGTCCTGATTTTCTGCAATTGCGGCAACGGTTTCTTCCGAAACGTCGGTCGCGATTGTAACCGGGATATATTTCTGATATCCGGTGGTTCCCATCGTATACCGGATCGCGATGATGTTGAGAAGTTCTTTTTGGGTATATCCCTCTCCGACTGTAAAGCTGTTTTTATCGTTCGGATCAGTCAGTCCGCCGATCGCGTAACGTTTGGAGCCGGCGAGATATTCGATAATATCCTGCGCGGTTGCATTTTTCTGGCGCTCTTCCAGATCGGAAATCTGGGTGATACCGTAGACGTCAGCGATAAAACGCAGCCTTCTCGAGCCGGTCACGCTGTAGGCAAATTCGCCGTCGCCATCGATATAAATATTGAAATCGCAGCTGATGCTGTCGCCGTTTTCGTCCAGAATATGAAGGACTTTTTTGAGGATACCGTTAATTGTGGCATTTTTTTTGCTGGATTCATAGACATCCTCGATCGTGACAGAGCTGGAAAGCTCATTGTAGGCGAGCGCAATGCCGTTTACGTCGTAAATATTGCCTCGCGTGCTTGCAATCGAACGCTCTTTTTTGATTTTTAGTTCAAATTCCTGCTGCTTGTCCTCGCCCTGTACGATCTGCAGCGTGAAAATGCGCTGGAACAAAAGGACTGCCATCACAACAAACATGACGTACAAAAAAAACGTTCTGGAACTGATAAAATTGATCAGAAATCTCTGAATTTTTTTCAACAATTATTCTGTACTCCCTCGATCCGCACACCAGAGCCATTTGTGCAGCAGCAAAAGCAGCGGATAAAAAATAAATGCAACAACGATGGTGTAAACTGCTTCCGGTAAAATGATATGTAACAGATAGTAACCGATGTCAAGGCGCGCCCGCATCAGAAACATAATCAGATAGCAGACGAAATTGACGCAGAGGTCTGCAGCGGTAATCATCATCAGCGGAAGCTTGATATCTTCGGGATAAAAAAGCCGGTTCGCCTGTCCGCATAAATATCCGACATACAAAAACAGCAGCGCGTAAAAACCGAGCAGGTCTCCGGTAGCACCGTTCTGGGAAATGAGGCTGACGCCGTTTGCCGCAAACAGATCTGCCAAAAGCCCACAGGCAAAGCCTGTCCACATGCCGGCTTTGGATCCCTCCATAAACCCGATGGATGCGACCAAAATGACTAAAAGGTTCGGTTTGATCGAGCCAAATGCAATCCAGGGGCAGACAGAGGTCTGCAAAAGGAAAAAGACCCAGATCAGGGCGGCAACTGTCAGAAATTTTTTCATAGAAAGAAGCCTCCTTTGTCAGTCACCGGTCTGCTGTTTTTGTTCCATCACAACTAAAACCTCGTCCAGATGGGAAAAATCGACAGCTGGTGTCACCGTTCCGGATTTGGTCAGGTTATTGGAGGAAGTGCTGATCGAATCGATATAGCCGATCAGAATTCCGGGCAGATATTTATCACTGATATTGCTCGTAACGACCTTATCTCCGACTGATACGTTGTTGTCCGGGTCGGAAAGCTGGGAAAACAGGATCGTTCCGTCCGACTGTATGGACTGCAGGCTGCCGGATACGATTAAGTTGTTTGAGGTTGCAAGGACGGTTGCGCTGACGCTGCTCGTATCGGAAATGATGGAAATAACCTTTGCGTAGTGCGGACCAACAGAAACAACGCGTCCGACCAGACCGCTGCCTGCCATGACGTTATAATCGACCTGTACGCCTTCTTCTTCCCCCTTGTTGATCGTAAACGAAGAAAACCAGTTATCAGTTTCGCTGGAGATGACCCTCGCACCGATCTTGTCATAATCGGAATATGCCTGGTCGAGGTCATATAAGCTGCGCAGGTTATTTAATTCGTAACGATCCTGCTGCAGCTGGTTGTTTTCGATCGTCAGCTGATCAATCTGCTCCTGCAGATCTTTGTTTAAGGCAAGAACATCCTTTAACTGCGCCAGCTCGTCGGAACGGTCGGATAAGTATCCGCCGATCGTCGCGATCCCGTTCTGGAACGGAACAACGACGTAGCCTGCCGCCTGCTTTAAAACACCTTCGAATACGTTGGTATTAAAGGTAAAAATCAGCAGAAAAGCGCAGACTGCAGTAAGAACAAGCAAAAGCTGTTGGCTTGTAATCGTGATTTTTTTTCGTTTCTTTTTGACTACAGGACTCATTTACCCATCCCTTCAATAGCATATGCTACAGATTTGTAATTGTCCTCTTTCAGGATGCGGCCCATGCCGAGCACGACGCTTTCAAGCGGGCGCTGCGCCTGATTGACCTTTAAACCGGTGGATTTCTGCAGAAGCTCTGCGAAATGGCTGGTCTGGCTGGCACCGCCGGTTAAATAGACACCGTGTTTGAAAATATCGGCACCGAGTTCCGGAGGGGTTCTCTCCAGAATCACTTTTACGCTGTCGATGATGGTGTTGAAGTGCTCTTCCAGGCAGCTGTTGATTAAATCCGTCGGGATTTCACGTTCTACCGGAAGTCCGACTACGATATCGCGGCCGTATACGACAGCGCCCTTGCCCTCTTTTTCGAGATCGCCGATGGACTGACGGATCGTTGCGGCTGTTTTCTGACCGATCAGAAGGTTAAATTCACGGCGTACGGTCTGGCGAACCGCTTCGTCGAATTTCAAGCCGCCGGTTTTGATCAGTCTGCTCAGCACGATGCCACCGAGGGAAAGAATGGAAACCTCCGTCGTATCGTAGCCGATATCCACAACCAGGACACCCTGGGAATTTTTTACGTCGATGTCCATGCCGAGGCCGTCCGCAATTGCCTTTTCCACGACCATGATCTTGCGTGCCTTGACGTTCGCATCCTTGATCAGATCATAAAACGCGCGCTTCTCCACTTCCGTGATATCGGTCGGGACTGCGATATAGAAATCTGCCGGACGGATATTTCCTTTGGACATATCGGAAATAAACAGATGAATCAGCCGTTCCATGTTGTTGATATCCGCGATGACACCGTTGGAAAGCGGATGACTGATCTGAATATTTGCCGGGGCTTTTTCATACATTTCATAAGCGGAATTACCGTAGGCAAATATGTTCTTTTTATTTTCGATGGCGATCATATTCTTTTCCATCATGACTGAATCGTCGGAAAGACTGTAGATTTTGATGTTGCTCGTTCCGAGATCGATTCCGTATGCGCAATTTGGCACCATGTTATTCTCCTTCCTTAGATCAGCCCTGCCTGCCGGAAACTGAAAAAATCCGAATCGCCGACAATGATATGGTCGGTCAGGCAAAGCTGCATCATCCCGCCAAGCATGGCAAGGCGCTTTGTAAGTTCTTTGTCCTCGGGGCTCGGAGTAACGTCCCCGCTGGGATGGTTGTGCAGTAAGAGGAAGCTGACAGCCCCGACGCGCAGCGCCTGCAGAAAAATTTCGCGCGGAGAAACGAGCGCCGCATCAATGGTCCCAATCGAGAGAAGCTTTTCCCTGATCAGGCAGCCTTTGCCATCTAGCAACAGCAGAATCGTGCGTTCGAGCATACCGCCGTCCTCTTCAAATATCGGCCTGCAATAGTCTGCCGCCGTTCCCGGGTCCGGAAAGGCGGGAAGCTTTTTGCGCTGCCCGAGGGCAATCCTTCTTGCCAGTTCAAAAATGCAGCAGATCCGCACGGCTTTTACTTCGCCGATTCCCCTGATCTGCTGCAGCTGGTTGCAAGATAAGCTGGAAAGTCCCAAAAGTCCGCTTCGGGAACCGAGCGGCAGGGAAAGCACCTGCTCTGCCAGCGCGAGCGCCGGACAATCCCGAAACGCCTGCGGGGCGTCCGGTCCGGGATCAGGCCCTGTACGCAGCATAATCGCCAGAAGTTCGGCGTCTGATAAGGATTCTGCCCCTTTTTGCAGAAATTTTTCATACGGGAGACGGTCAGAAGCTGTCAGCTGTGTTTCTTTTTTGGATACTTTCATTTGGTTTGTCCTCCATTTCCCTCTCCATGAAAATGCAGGACAGCATGCTCTTTTTGTCTCCCTGAGCTTTTATCATATTAACATAATTCTTTTTTTCTGTATAGAAAGAAAAGGCACTTTTTTTCGCACCGTCCGACAGCAGGCGATTATTTCTGACACAAAATGGAAGAAACGACGCCCTTTTTGACGCACTGCTGCAGGGATTTCAGGATGCCGAATTTTGCGTGCTGCCAGGTCAGTCCGCCCTGAAAATATACGGCGTAGGGAGGCTTGATCGGACCGTCTGCGGACAGCTCGATGGAAGCGCCGGATACAAATGCCCCCGCCGCCATGATGACCTGACTGTCATAGCCGGGCATATCCCACGGCTCCGGGGTAACGAAGCTGTCTACCGGGGCAGCGTACTGAATGCCTTCGCAGAAGGAAATCAGTCCTTCCGGCGTGCCGAATTCGATTGCCTGAATGATATCGTAGCGGGGGGCGTCCCCGGAGGGAACGACCTTAAAGCCGAGCTTTTCATAGAGGTTTGCCGCAAAAATCGCACCCTTTAATGCGCCTGCGGTGACGGTCGGCGCCAGGAACAGTCCCTGATAAAAGGAAGGAAGCACCTGCAGCGATGCGCCGACTTCTCTTCCGAGTCCGGGAGAGGTTAAACGAAAGGCAGCATTTTCCACGCAGTTCTTTTTGCCGACGATATAGCCGCCGATCGGTGCAAGTCCGCCGCCGGGATTTTTGATCAGAGAGCCAACGCACATATCTGCACCGACGTCTGTGGGTTCGATCGTCTGGGTGAATTCGCCGTAGCAGTTATCTACCATGCAGATGATGTCCGGCTTGATGCTTTTGAGAAAAGCAATCAGCTCGCCGATCTGCTCTACGCTCAGAGTCGGTCTGGTCTGATAGCCCTTGGATCGCTGGATCGTTGCGAGTTTGGTGTTCGGATGGATGGCATTTCTAATGCCCTCCCAGTCAAATGAACCGTCCTCTTTTAAATCGACCTGACGGTAGCTGATGCCATATTCTTTCAGGGAACCACGGGATTCCCTGATGCCGATAACCTCTTCGAGGGTGTCATAAGGCTTTCCAACAGGGGATAACAGTTCGTCTCCCGGTCTTAAATTGCTCATCAGCGCGAGCGCGAGCGCGTGTGTTCCACAGGTGATCTGAGGACGCACCAGGGCTGCCTCGGTATGGAACAGGGACGCATAAACTGCTTCCAGCGTGTCTCTGCCGATATCGTTATAGCCGTAGCCGGTTGTGCCAAGCAGGCAGGCTTCACTGACACGACAGTCCTGCATTGCCTTTAATACCTTCAATTGATTGTATTCTGCTGTTTTGTCGATCTCGTCAAATCGGTCTTTTAAAGAAACAAGGGTCTGTTCCCCGTATTCATATACTTCGGGGGAAATTCCCATCGCGGTATACATATTCTGCATCATTGTTTTAACTCCTCTGCTTTTGTAATCAAAAACTGTAAAATACTATTTTCATCTGGAAAGTTCTGCCTGTCAACCCATGTCACACATTTTTCCCGGCGAAACCAGGTCAGCTGGCGCTTTGCAAAGTGCCGGGTATCGCGCTTAATCAGATAAACTGCGCGTTCGAGGTCATATTCGCCCTCCAGGTAAGCCAGGATTTCCTTATAACCAAGTCCCTGCATCGACACCATCCCTCTGTGACAGCCTTCCTGCTGCAGCCCTTTGACTTCTTCCACCAGTCCGTCTTTTAACATCTGGTCGACGCGGCGGTCAATCCGTTCATAGAGTTTTGCGCGGTCATCCGTCAGGACAAAATAATAAAACCGATAGGCGGCGTCCCGCTGATGCTGCGCTTCATTATGCGCAGAAATCTTCCCGCCGGTCTGTTCGTGGTATTCGAGCGCCCGGATGACGCGCTTTACGTTGTTTTCGTGGATTTCTTCCGCTGCTTTCGGGTCAGCCTGTACAAGCAGCTCATGCAGCGCATGTGCGCCGTTTGTTCTGGCATATTCTTCCAGCCGGTTTCGCAGCGACGTATCCTCTGCGTGCTCGGTAAAGTCGATATCATATAAAACGGACTGGATGTAAAAGCCTGTCCCGCCGACAAGAATCGGGATTTTATGACGGCTTAAAATATCTGAAATCGCTTCTTTTGCCAGCTTTTGAAACAGCACGACATTGAAATCCTCATCCGGGTCGAGCACGTCGATTAAATGATGGCGGATCCCTTGCATTTCCTTGGTGCGCACTTTGGCAGAGCCAACATCCATGCGCCGGTACACCTGCATGGAGTCGGCGGAAATAATTTCACCGTTCACCGCCTTTGCAAGGGCAACAGACAGGGCCGTTTTTCCGACAGCGGTCGGACCTGTCAGGATGACGAGGGGCGGCTTTGAGGGCGCACTGCCTGCGCTGGGGCAGTTTTGAATGTTGAGTCCGGTGTCGGGAGAACCTTTTTCATTATTCGCTACGCTGCAGGCAGAAGGTTGTATCTTTTCCATAAAATTTTATCTCTCCAAATTGAAAGCTATATCTCCCAGTTCTATCTTCGGGGATCGAATTCCCATTACACGATTCGCTTGAATTTGCGTTCCAGCTCCTGCTTTGTCATCACAATCATTGTCGGGCGGCCGTGCGGGCAATGATACGGATTATCGAGGGTCAGAAGCTGCTCCAACAGTTCCTGCATTTCGGCAAGGCTTAAACGATTATTGCCCTTGACCGCAGATTTACAGGCCATCGTAGCGATACGTTCTGCAATCGCGGTCGGTGCATTCGGAGTCTGACCGGTTCCCAGCTCATCCAGAATATCCTGTAAAAACTCTGCCTCGCAGTGTCCGTACAGATCGCAGGGAACTGCGCGCATCGCATAGGAGCTGCCGCCGAAGGAATCGATTTCAAAGCCGAGCTGTTCGAAATACTCCTGATACTGTTCCAGAAGCGCTGCTTCAGCGCCCGTGAGTGTTACGATCAAAGGCGGCATCAGGTTCTGACTGACGGGCTGTTTGTCGTGAAATCGTTTCATGAGCATTTCGTATTTTACCTTTTCATGCGCCGCATGCTGGTCGATCAGGATCATTTTATCATGATACACGGCGATCCAGTACGTGTCAAAGATCTGACCGATAAGCTGGTATTCGTCCACCGCCTTGCGGCTAAGGATTTTTTCATCAAATAAATTCAACTGCTCTGATTTTGCAATGTCAGGCGCCTGTGTCTCATATGCGATTCGATTCTCACGAACAGCCTGTTCGAAGCGTTTTTTCTCAAACGGCTGCGGCGGAAGAATCGCCGAATGGTGCTGGGGCCTCTGTGGGGAAACGCCGACGTTTTCTGATGTGCCAATCCCTGCACCGGTAGAAGAAGCAGGATCTGACGTAGCTTTGGAAAGCGAATCGCTGGCAGCAGATTCTTCCTCTGTCCTTTGTGTGGACAAACCTTCCACGGCTGTATCAAACGTATTGACTTTATTGGTCAAGGTTTGGATAGCTGGCTTATTTATGCTATTTTCTGTACTTTGGCTGCTTGTGGTTGTTGACCTGACGGGTCGACTTTTGTATAAGTTGACCATATCGGTCGATCGCCGTTTTGCCGAATCCGGCATCGGTGCTGCTGCCTGGACATCCTTACGCTCCTGCTGGCGATGTCCAGTCGGAATGCCGGAGGAAAGGAGCTTTTGTGTGAGACTGACGGCAGTTTGCTTAGATGCCTGCGCACCGCTTTTTCCCGTCCTTTTGTCGTCATCCAGCACAACCTGCGGGATCATCTCCCGGTCGTGCAGTGCTTTCTGCACCTGCTCTTCCAGAAAATCGAATACCCTGCGGTTATCCGAAAAGCGCACTTCCATTTTGGATGGATGGACGTTGACATCTACCTGTTCGGTATCGATCTGCAGATGGAGGTATGCCATCGGAAATTTATGCTGCATCAGATAGGCTTGATAGCCGCTCTCCAATCCTTTTGAGAGCACCTGGCTTTTGATATAGCGGTTGTTGACAAAGAAAAATTCGAAATTGCGATTCGGGCGTACCAGCTGCGGACTGCCAAGGAACCCTTTTACAGAAAATCCGTTGCCGAAAGCCTCAAACGGAAAAATTTCCTTTGCGATTTCGCGGCCGTAAATCCGATAGATGACCTCCTTTAAATCTCCGCTGCCGGAGGTGGAAAAACGGGTCTGTCGGTTGATCTGGAACGTAAAAGAAATATCCGGTCTGGATAGCGCCATGTGCTCCATCAGATCCGCAATGTAGCCGCCCTCCGTCGCCGGCGTTTTTAAAAACTTCTTACGGGCGGGTGTGTTATAGAACAAATCGCGGACAAGGATCGTCGTGCCCTCCGGCGCACCGATTTCCGAAAAATCCGCTTCCCGCTCGCCTTCGATGCAATAGCGAACGCCAACTAAGGAATCCTTCGTGCGCGTGATCAGCTCGACCATCGAAACGGCGCAGATGCTGGAAAGCGCCTCCCCTCGAAACCCCAGGCTATGAATCCGGCTCAAATCCTCTACGCCGCGGATTTTGCTCGTCGCGTGGCGTAAAAAGGCTTTCCGGATCTGCGCCTTTTCAATTCCAGAGCCATTGTCCGTAACCCGGATAAACGAAGTCCCGCCATCCTTGATTTCGACCGTGACAGCGGTTGCACCCGCATCACAGGCATTTTCCACCAGCTCCTTGACCACACTGGAGGGGCGTTCCACCACTTCTCCCGCTGCAATCTGGTCAATGGTTTTACTGTCCAGAACCATAATTTCAGCCATATGTAAAATTCCCCCTTATCCGTTTCCCCAGCGGTTTTTAAGCTTGTTCTGCAGCCGATAAAGCGTGTTGAGCGCATCGAGCGGCGTCAGCGTCTGGATGTCGACGTTTTTTAATTCCTCGAGAACGTCCTCATCTTTGACCGTATCGAAGAGGGAAAACTGTTCCAGATCCACTTCATCGTAATGCTTTTGTTTCTTTGCCGTCGTGTCTGTATCCACGGAAATGCTCTGTACTTTTTCTGTAATGTCGTTGTCGGAAAGCTGCTTGACGATTTCCTTTGCGCGGTCGATAACCATATCCGGGACACCTGCAAGCCGAGCCACCTGAATGCCGTAGCTCTTATCTGCGCCGCCCTTGATGATTTTACGCAAAAAAACGATATCGTCGCCCTTTTCCTTGACCGCGATACAGTAATTGTTGACGTTGCCGATCTTGCCTTCCAGCTCGGTCAGCTCGTGATAATGCGTTGCAAACAGCGTCTTTGCCCCCAAAAGCTTTCGGTTACTGATGTGCTCGATCACCGCCCAGGCGATGGAAAGACCGTCAAATGTCGACGTGCCTCTGCCGATTTCATCCAACACAAGAAGGCTTTTGGACGTTGCGTTGCGCAGAATATTTGCGACTTCGTTCATCTCGACCATAAAGGTAGACTGACCGCTTGCCAGATCATCGGATGCGCCCACGCGGGTGAAAATCCGGTCGACAATGCCGATATTTGCCGTTTTTGCCGGCACAAAGCTGCCGATCTGGGCGAGCAGCACGATCAGTGCGGTCTGACGCATATAGGTGGATTTACCAGCCATATTGGGGCCTGTGATAATTGCAATGCAATGCTTCTGGTTATCCAGATAGGTGTCATTGGAAATGAACATATCGTGGTCGGTCATCTGTTCAACAACGGGGTGCCGGCCGTCTCGGATATCGATTACGCCCTTTTCATTCAGGACCGGGCGGACATAGTGATTTCGCTCCGCAACAAGTGCAAGGGAAGCAAAGACGTCCAGGCGGGCAATTGCCTTTGCCGTGCGCTGGATACGTTCGATCTGCGCGGCAATCTGCTCCCGCACGCTGCAGAATTTATCATATTCCAGTCCCGTCAGCTTGTCTTCGGCATTCAAAATCATATCCTCAAGTTCTTTTAACCGTGGCATGGAATAACGCTCCGCGTTTGTCAGCGTCTGCTTACGCACATAATCGTCCGGCACCATATCCTTATAGGAATTAGTGACTTCCAGATAATAGCCGAATACCTTGTTGTATTTGATTTTGAGGTTTTTGATCCCGGTGCGTTCCCGTTCCTGCTCTTCCAGCTCTGCCAGCCAGGTTTTGCCTTCTGTCTTGGCAGCGCGCAGCTGGTCGATCGTCTCGTCGAAGCCCTCTTTGATCATGCCGCCCTCACGGATGGAAATCGGAGGCTCTTCGACAATTGCCTCTTCGATCAGCGTGCACAAATCCTGCAATGCGTCGATATCGTTTTCGATTTTTACCAGCTCCTCGGAATGAAAATCCTCCAGCACGCTTTTGATCGGCGGCAGCATCTGCATGGAATTACGGAATGCGATCAGATCCCTCGGGTTCGCTGTTTTGTAGCTGACTTTACCCAGCAGGCGTTCCAGATCGTAAACCGCGTTTAAATATTCGCGGATTTCTTCGCGGGACATTGGATTTTTCAGCAGCTCGTCGACTGCGTCCAGGCGCAGGTTCATCTCCTTCTTCGCAATCAATGGCTGCTCGATCCAGCTGCGCATCATGCGAGCACCCATGGCGGTTTTCGTCTTGTCCAGAACCCATAACAGGGAACCGCGCTTTTGCTTTTCGCGCAGCGTTTCCGTCAGCTCCAGATTCCGGCGTGTGGAGGAATCCAGCAGCATGTATTTGTTCGTCAGATACGGATCGATATGGGTAAAATGCGCCAGACTGGTTTTCTGTGTGTCATACAGATACTGCATCAGACCGCCCGCCGCGATCAGGCCGTTCGCAAATTCCTCGAGGCCAAGACCGATCAGCGAAGAGACATGGAAATGCTTCTGCAGGCATTTGCGGCACAAATCTTCATCAAAATAGTGCGGATCGAGGGAATAAACAGTGATATGCAGACGGTTTCTCAGATCTTCGATATCCACACCGCTCATCAAAAACGCGTCGTTGCAGATGATTTCCGACGGGTGATATTTGTTGATTTCATCCAGCAGCTTTTTGGCGTCCTCCACCTCGGTCACATAATAGTCCCCGGTTGTGACATCCGCGATGGATAGCCCTGTTTTTCCGGTAAAATAGGCAACGCACATCAGATAATTGTTTTTGGATTCCTCCAGCGCCTGAACGTCTAAGTTGGTGCCGGGGGTGACGATGCGCACGACATCCCGCTTTACCAGTCCTTTTGCGAGCTTCGGGTCTTCCATCTGTTCACAGATCGCTACTTTATAGCCTTTGGAAACCAGTCTGTCCAGATAGCTCTCCACTGCATGATAGGGAACTCCGCACATGGGGGCACGTTCTTCCAGACCGCAGTTTTTTCCGGTCAGCGTAATTTCCAGCTCTTTCGACGCGGTCAGTGCATCGTCAAAGAACATTTCATAAAAATCGCCCAGACGGTAAAAAAGAATGCAGTCCGGATACTGTTTTTTCGTTTCCAGATATTGCTGCATCATCGGTGTTAATTCCGCCATCGGTATGTATTCTCCTTTTTCAAGTCAGAATTTCAAAACTTCTGTCAGTTCTTTCGAACAGGTAACATTATAATGTTGCCGAATCCTTTCACAGCGTTTTCATGTCCGCATGGACGCTCTTCCGAACGATAAAAAAGCAGATGACCTGCATGAGAATCGTCAGAATCCAGGACACCGGATAGGATAGGAACAAGATATCCAGAGAACGGTGATACGGGAAAATCCAGAAAATCCAGACAATTCGCGTTCCGACAGTTCCTATAATCGATAAAATCATGGGCACGGCAGAACGTCCCATCCCGCGCAGCGCGCCTGGAATCAGATCCATAATTCCGCATAAAAAGTACGTCACGGTCGTAAAGCTCAGAATCTCAACGCCGCACGAAATAACCGCAGAACTCTCCGTATAGATCTGCAGAAGCTGTGGTCCGAAAAACCATGCACAGCAGCCCATGGTCAGGGAAAACGCACAGGATAAAATCAGACAGTCGATTAAAACGCGGTCCATCCGCTTCGTTTTTCCCGCGCCGTAATTCTGGCTGGTAAAACTCATGCACGCCTGCGTCACAGAGTTGACTGAAGTGTATAAAAATCCGAAGATATTGTTCGCCGCGGTGTATCCTGCCATTGCAATCGAGCCAAAGGAATTGACCGAGGACTGCAGCAGGACGTTGGAAAAGTTGATGACGGTGCTCTGAATTCCTGCCGGGATTCCGACCTGGAAAATCTGGAGGACATAGATGCTCTTGAGACCCAGCTTCGAAAAGCGGAATTGATAACAGCCCTGCGTCCGATACAGGCAGGTCAAAACCATAATACAGGAAAGCAGCTGAGAAATGACAGTTGCAATCGCAACGCCTTCTACCGCCATATGGAAGCAGATGACAAAAATCATATTTAAGCCTGCATTGACCAGTCCGGACACAACTAAAAATAACAGCGGACGTTTTGTATCCCCCACTGCCCTTAAAATAGCCGCACCATAATTATAAAGCATGAAAAAAGGCATGCCGATAAAATAAATTTTCATATAGAGGGCTGCCAGATCGATGACGTCGTCCGGCGTCCCCATCCATTCGAGGGCTGTCCTGGAAAAGAATAGTCCGGCAAATGCCATCAAAATTCCGCTGATCAAAGCGAGCGTCAGGGAGCTATGTACCGTTTCCGACATTTCCCGCTCCTTCCCGGCTGCATAATAGCGGGCAGCGAGGACATTGGAGCCTAAGGAAATGCCGATAAAAAGGTTGGTAAATACATTGATGAGGGCGGTTGTAGAACCGACAGCCGCCAATGATTCGCTTCCGGCAAAGCGGCCGACTACAATAATGTCGACCGCATTGAACATCAGCTGTAAAATACCGGAAAGCATTAACGGAATGGAGAAGGAAATCAGCTTGTCCATCAGCGTTCCGTTGCACATATCGATTTCAAAGCTTTTTGTCTGTTTCATTTTGTTTCTTCCACCCTGTGCCCCGTGTAATAAAAGCCGTGGCACTCTTCCAGCTTCACCGGTACGATCTGCCCGATTAAGTCAGCGCTTCCAGGAAAATGTACAATCGTGTTATTGGACAGCCTTCCGGTGACGAGAGAAGCATCCTGTTCGTTTACTTCTTCCACAAGGGCAGTAAGGGTCTGGCCCTGCAGGCGTGCGACCTGTTTGCGTGCAGTTTCCTGAACTGCCTCCAGCACACGGTCAAAGCCCGCGTGAACCTCTTCTTCCGGAACCTGATCCATCGCCGCTGCGGGGGTTCCGGTCCGGACAGAATAGATAAAGGTAAACGCGTTGTCAAAACCAACCTTCCGGATCACGTCGATGGTATCGTCCACGTCCTCTGCTGTTTCTCCCGGGAAGCCGACCATGATATCCGTCGTCAGCGAAATATCTGGGATTTCGCGGCGGATTTTGGCTGCAAGCTCCAGATACTGTTCTTTCGTATAACGGCGGTTCATTGCCTTTAAAATCTTCGTAGAGCCGGACTGCAGCGGAAGGTGCAGATGTCTGCAGATCTTATCCGAGTTTTTCATGACCTCGATCAGCTCGTCGGAAAGATCCTTCGGATGGGATGTCATGAACCGGATGCGCTTGATTTTATCGATTTTTTCTACTTCCTGCAAAAGCTGTGCGAAGGAAATTTCATCTTCCAGGTTTTTACCGTAGGAGTTGACGTTCTGACCAAGCAGCATAATTTCCACAACGCCGTCGTCTGCGAGCTTTTCGATCTCCTGCAAAATTTCCTTCGGGCGTCTGCTCTTTTCTCGTCCGCGGACATACGGAACAATACAGTAGGTGCAGAAATTGTTGCAGCCGAACATGATATTGATGCCGGATTTAAACGGATATTTGCGCTCTACCGGGAGGTCTTCCACGATCTGATCGGAATCCTTCCAGATGTCGATGACCATGCCGCTGCTTTCAAACATGCGGCATAACAGCTCTGCAAATTTGAAAATATTGTGCGTGCCGAATATCAAGTCAATGAACCGATAGCTTTTCTGCAGTTTATCAATCACGTTCTGCTCCTGCATCATACAGCCGCACAACGCGATCTTTTTGTGGGGATTTTTGCGCTTCATACTGTTGCAGAAGCCAAGCCTGCCGTATACGCGCTGGTTTGCATTATCGCGCACGGTGCAGGTATTGTAGATGACAAAGTCTGCCTCCTCACTGTCGCTTAAGGTGTAGCCGACCTGTTCCAGAATGCCGGAAAGCTTTTCGGAGTCGCGGGCATTCATCTGGCAGCCAAAGGTCACGACGTCGGCGGTCAGGGGATGTCCTGCAAGTTCCTCCTGCTCCTTTACATACTGTTTGCATTTGGCGATAAAATAATACTGACGCTCCGGTTCCGATACAGGGGGCTCCTGGGTCAGATCGATGCTGTTAAAGTCAATGTTTTCGTACATCATAAGGGAAGTTGTGTTTCCTTTCCGTTCTTTATATTGTGGTAATCTCACTCTGCGTACAGTGCAGCGATATTTTTCAAAAT
Source organism: Gallintestinimicrobium sp. (assembly GCF_046968865.1). NCBI lineage: Bacteria > Bacillati > Bacillota > Clostridia > Lachnospirales > Lachnospiraceae > Gallintestinimicrobium > Gallintestinimicrobium sp. The sequence continues at coordinate 101,813 of NZ_JBKVPW010000008.1, forward strand.
TTCCACGCAGCTCTCAAGGGATTCCACGCAGGCGTACTCATAGCGTCCGTGATAGTTTAAGCCGCCGGTACACAGGTTCGGGCAGGGAAGTCCCATAAAGGACAGGCGCGCGCCGTCTGTTCCGCCGCGAATCGGTACGATGGTGGGTGTTACGCCTGCTTCTTCCATCGCGCGCACCGCATTGTCGATCAAATGTGCGTTTTCCGGCAGAATCTTTTCCTTCATGTTATAATAGCTGTCCTTTAAATCCACCGTAAAGAGTTTTTTACCGTATTTCGCATTTAAAAAGTCCGCGCACTGTAAAAAGAAGCGCTTCTTCTGCTCGAATTTTTCCATGTTGTGGTCACGAATAATATAGTCGACTACAACGTGATCAACGCTTCCTGTGATGGAATCCGGATGGTAGAAACCTTCATAGCCATCTGTTGCAGACGGGTTTTCGTGTACCGGCAGAAGGTTTTGAAACTCCTGTGCCAGCAAAATCGCGTTGAGCATTTTATTTTTTGCGCTGCCGGGATGGACGCTGTGTCCGTCGATGATGAGCTTTGCACCGGCTGCGTTGAAGTTCTCGTATTCCAGCTCGCCCAAATCGCCGCCGTCCACGGTATAGGCATAGTCTGCGCCAAAGCCCTCTACGTCGAAGAAGTCTACGCCGCAGCCGACTTCTTCATCCGGGGTAAAGCCGATGCGAATTTTGCCGTGTACGAGGCTTTTGTTGGATAAAAGCTCCTGTGCCATCGTCATAATCTCCGCAACGCCAGCCTTATCATCTGCCCCCAGCAGAGTGTTGCCGTCGGTTACGATTAAATGCTTTCCGACAAAAAGAGCAAGCTCCGGGTTTTCCTTTTCGGTCAGGACGATATTTTTTTCAGCATTTAAGACAATATCCCCGCCTTCATAGGCAACGACTCTCGGATTGACATTTTCGCCGGAAACCGCCGGAGACGTATCCATATGGGAAATAAAGCCGATGACAGGCGCTGTTTTTCCTTCCGGAAGATTGGATGGAATCGTCGCGTACACATAGCAGTGTGCTTTGTCATATACGACATCCTGCGCGCCCATATCGTTGAGCTCCTGTGCCAGAAGGGAGGCGAGGTTTCTCTGCTTGTCTGTGCTCGGGACGGTCGTTGCGCCATCCTGGGACTGCGTGTCAATTTTTACATAACGAAGAAATTTATCCAATACGGTACTCATAATTGATTCCTTTCCGGCTGCAGCATTTTGTTCATAAAAGCAGCCTGCCGTTTATGCGGCAATGTATTTTGGTGTAACGACATTTCCGGATACCGCAAACGGGTCTTCCAGATATTATCCGACGTTATACGCTGCTTAGCTACGAGTCTGTCCATTTCCGCGAATTGTGTATTTGTAGCTGGTCAGCTCCTTTAAGCCCATCGGACCTCTCGCATGGAGCATCTGGGTGCTGATGCCGATCTCTGCGCCAAAGCCAAACTCAAAGCCGTCCGTAAATCGGGTCGATGCGTTGACATAGACGCAGGCGGCGTCCACCTGATCCAGAAATGTCCGGGCATGCGCTTCGTTGTTCGTGATGATTGCTTCGGAATGTCCGGTGTTGTAGCGGTTGATATGCCCGATTGCTTCTTCCAGGCTGCTGACCGTCTTTACAGACAGCTTGAGCGCCAGATATTCTGTTCCGTAGTCGGCTTCTGTTGCAGGCACGCAGCCGTCGATCTCTAAAAACGCGCGGTCATCCGCATGGATTTCGACGTCCTTTTCCCGCAGCGCCTGATAGAGCTTTGGCAGGAAGCTATCGCAGATCGACTCGTGGATGACAAGGGATTCGCAGGCATTGCAGACGCCGACGCGCTGTGTTTTGGCATTTAAAATAATACGGATCGCCATATCGAAGTCCGCGTCCGCATCGACATAAATGTGACAGTTGCCGGTCCCGGTTTCGATGACCGGGACAGTGCTGTTTTCCACGACCATTTTGATCAGTCCTGCCCCGCCGCGCGGAATTAAGACATCAATAGATTCGTTTAACCGCATCATCTCCTGCGTCACTGCCCGGTCAGTCGATGGGATCAGCTGCACTGCTGTCTCCGGGATGTTACACTGTGCCAGCGCACGGTGCAGGCTTTTTTCGATCGCGAGATTGGAGAAAATTGCATCGCTGCCGCCTTTCAAAATTACGGCATTTCCGGCTTTAAAGCACAGACCGAACGCATCTGCCGTCACGTTGGGACGGGATTCGTAGATGATTCCGATGACGCCGAGGGGAACACGGCGTTTGCTGATGACAAGACCGTTTGGACGGGTGAAGGTATCCAGAATCTCTCCGACCGGATCGGGAAGCGCAGCGACCTGGCGAAGCCCTTCTGCCATGTCAGAAATCCGCTTCTGCGTCAGTGAGAGCCGGTCAAGCAGCCCTTCCGGCATGCTGCGGCTGCGTCCGGCTTCCAGATCCTTTGCATTTTCTGCAAGAATGTCTGCTGCATCCGCTTCCAGACATTCTGCCGCTGTAAACAGCGCCTTATTCTTGGTATCCGTATCAAGCCCGGCAAGGATGTAGCGGGCTGCTTTTGCCTGTTTTCCGATTTCTTTCAGATCAGCCATCTATAAGGTTCCCTCCTTTATCGTCGTTCTGTAACAATCAAATCCATGTTGATATCATGCGGTTTTTGCCCATCCAGTATCTCGAACAGCTGGCAGGAAAAGCAGAGCCCGACAAGATAAGGTCTGTCGGCAGCAGGAATGTTACCAAGATAGCGGTCATAAAAGCCCTTTCCGTAGCCAATGCGTGCGCCGGATCGATCAAAGGCAAGTCCGGGAGCGGTCAAAAGCGTCGGAATCGAAGCATCCGGCAAAAAGCGCTTTGTCTGTCCGGGCGGCTCCAAAATATGCTGGTAACCGGGCGCAAGCTCTGCTCTGTCTGTAATTCGGAAAAACTCCATCTGATCGCCCAGAACCTTAGGAAGAAAAACTTCCTTTCCTGCTGCCAGCGCAGCATCAATGAGAAGTCCGGTCGATACCTCTGATCCATAGGAGGCATACAAAAGTACCTGTTTTGCCTGCTTCCAGACAGCCGTTGCCATCAGATTTTCTGCGATTTCCCTGCTTTTGTGGAAACGGCTCTCTTCCGAAAGCTGTTCCCTGTTCTGTTTTCCGAGTGCTCTGTTACTGCGCGTTTTTTGATCCATAGCGTTCGCCAAGGTTTTCGATCGAACCGTCCTCATTCTGGACGTTGATGTTATTTAACTGATTCCGCAGATTCTGGCGGACGTTGTCAATATATTCCTTCCGGAGCAACGCCTGTTCAGATTTTTCTGCTTCGGTCAGACCTTCCGATGATTTTGATTTTTTATAAAGCTCGTTGATCCGGGCAATTTTCTGTTCCAGTGTCATGTTTTCCTCTCATTTCTGCGCACGTCTTTTACGCATATCGAGTTTGTGTCAAGTGCGCGCAGACACAAAGCTCTGGCTTCTGTTTGCTCAGCCACGCTCACGGCAGCTGTGCAGGTTTTCTACGAAATCCGGCAGATCGAAGGCATCCTGCTTTTCTGCCAGAAACAGCGTTCCATAATTCTCCCCGTCGATGATCCGGTGGATAATCCGGACATCCTTGCTGTTCGCAATCACCATATCAGCTCCGCTTGCGGTAGCGATGGTGGCAGCAGTCAGCTTGGTTGACATGCCGCCGGTTCCAACGCCGCTGCCGGTGGTGGATTTGCCCATCCGCAGGAAAGATTCGTCCAGATGCTCGACCGTTTCAATGAATTTTGCATCCGGATTTGCCCGCGGATCATCGGTATAAAGTCCGTCGATATCCGATAAAAGAATCAGCAGGTCTGCGCCGATCATCGAAGCGACAATGGCGGAAAGCGTGTCGTTATCGCCAATCTCGATTTCGTGCGTTGCGACGGTATCGTTTTCATTGACGATGGGGATGACGCCCATCCGAAACAGCTCTTCAAAGGTGTTCTGCGCGTTGATGCGGTTGATATCGTTGGAAATTGTCTGACGCGTCATCAGAATCTGCGCGGTCACCTGATTATATTCCGCAAAAATTTTCTGATAGGTCATCATCAGGCGTGCCTGACCGACCGCCGCACATGCCTGCTTGACTGCGATCGGATGCTCCTGCAGCTGCTCCGGCGTCAGATGCACCGCCTTTTTGCCCTGGGCGATAGCGCCGGACGAAACGAGCACAACGTCCTTTCCCTGATTTTTCAGATTGCACAGCTCCCGCACCAGAACCTCCAGGCGGATATAATCCATATCGCCGGTTTCGGTATGCTGCAGGGAAGAGGAACCGATTTTGATGACAACTCTCTGTTTCTTTTTCAGCAGGTTTCGTCTGGTATCCATGTCTGTATCTCCTCTTTTGGTCATTTGCCGATTTCGGAAAATGGAGCGTAACAGGAAGCGATTGCTTCGGCAACCCGCACGCCGTCCATCGCCGCAGAAGTAATGCCGCCTGCATAGCCTGCACCCTCTCCGCAGGGATAGATCCCCCGGATATTTGCCTGCAGTGTGTCATCGCGGACAATCCGCACCGGTGAGGATGTCCGGCTTTCGATGCCGGAAACGACTGCATTTGCATCGTCAAAACCGGGAATCCTATGTCCGAACTGCTCCATTCCCTCAATAAACGCTTCCGACAGGCTGTCCGGCAGCACGCTTTTGACGTCTGCAAACGTCCACTGTCCCTTGATTGCAGGGACAAATTCCGTCGGGATATGTCCGGTCGTTGCGGTATCCGAAAAATCTCCGTAACGCTCTACCGGGATTTTCCCACATCCGGCAGAAAATGCCTTTTCTTCCAGCCTGCGCTGAAATCCGATTCCGGCGAGTGGTTCGTCCGAACCGTAATCTGCAGGCGTAACGGAAACAATGATTGCACTGTTTGCATTTGCACCGTTTCTGCCGCTGTAGCTCATGCCGTTTACCGCAATGCGTCCCGGCTCGCTGCTGGCGTTGACCACATAACCGCCAGGACACATGCAGAACGAATAAACGCCTCTGCCGCCGGAAGTCCTTGCCGTCACCTTATATGGAGCAGCGCCTAACGAATCCGGATGTAGTGTTCCATATTGGGACTGGTTGATCAGCTCCTGTGGGTGCTCTACGCGCAATCCAACTGCAAAGGCTTTGGCTTCCATATGAAGTCCGCTTTCATACAGTTTAAAAAACGTATCCCGCGCGCTGTGTCCGATCGCAAGCACGGCGGTCTCGGTGTCGATCACAGAGCCATCCGAAAGGATAACGCCGGTCAGCGCTCCGTTTTCTGTACGGAAGGTTTCTACGCGGCTTTCAAAACGGACTTCTCCGTCGAGCTGTATGATTTTTTTCCGCATCTGTTTTACGACATTGGACAGAACATCTGTCCCGATATGCGGCTTTGCATCGTAGAGAATTTCCGGCTGCGCGCCGTTTTCTACAAAAATCGAAAGGACATGTCTGCCGCGTCCGTCTTTATCCTTGATCAGAGTGTTCAATTTGCCGTCTGAAAACGTGCCTGCGCCGCCCTCTCCAAACGAAACGTTGGATTCCGGGTTTAAGGGTCCGCCGTTCCAGAAGGCTTCGACATCTTTTTTGCGCGCTTCCACGTCCTTTCCTCGTTCCAGCAGAATCGGACGATAGCCGTTTTGTGCGAGCATGTAGCAGCAAAACAGACCTGCAGGACCGCTTCCGATAATCACGGGGCGTCTGCGCAGCGCCTTCGTCCCCGGCTTCGGAAATTGATACGGTCGCTCTGTCACGATGGAAACGTCCTTATTTTTGCTGCGGGACACACAGTTTTGCTCGGAAATGCCGTTTAATGTGATGTCCACGACGTAAATCAAGAAAATGTCCGGCTTTTTGCGGGCGTCGATCGACTGCCTGCGGATCTGCAGGCTGGCAATCTGTTCGGATTTTATATGTAACGCCTTTGCCGCCTTGTGGTACAGTTCCGTTTTGGAATGTCCGGCAGGGAGCTTCAGCTGGGAAATTCGAATCATAGGGTTCTCCATATTGATGAAAGTTGTATCTGGCTATTTGGTGACTGCGTTAGCCACGCCGCGTTTTTGCCAGCTCTACGGTAGTTTCATTCCTCGCGCGCAGCCGCCGTTCCCGCGATCTGTCCGCTCGTCCATGCCCACTGGAGGTTGTAACCGCCGCAGCGACCGTCCACATCGAGCAGCTCGCCGCACAGATACAGACCGGGAAAACGCTTTGCTTCCAGGTCGTCTGTTACCTCCTGCAAGGAGATTCCGCCGGTGCAGACCTGCGCGTTTTGCGCCGGATTTGTGCCAATTACGACAGTTTTTAAAGCGCGCATATTCTGCAGCATCGAAAATACCGCGTTTTTGTTGGCAGCTGTTACGATGTCCTGCGCTTTTAGGGGGCTGCGTTCAATAAACAGCTGTGCAAGCTTCGACGGCAAAATGCCCTGTGCCAGAAACCTCACATGCTTGCCGCTGCACGCCTGATACTGTCTGCAGCAAAATTCGTTCCATTTGGAAAGCGGAACTGCCGGGAAGAAATCAATGCTGGCGCTGATCTTTTTGTTCGTTTGCAGCGCTTCCGACACGGCTGCGGAAAGCTGAAAGACCGGAATCCCGGAAATGCCGTAATCAGTCAGCTGCAGTTCCCCGGATTCACAAAGCTTTTTTCTGCCGGGAATCTCTACAGTAATTGCAGCCGGGCAGCGCACGCCTGCGATGGATTTGTAAAATTTTTCTTCACAGCGCAATGCAGTCAACGCCGGAAGGTAAGGATACTGTTTGAATGCAAACGCTGCAGTCAGGTTGCCTGTACCGAACGCTTCTTTGGGAGGTATTCCCGCCGCTGTCCCGCAGGATATAATCAGCCGGTCGAAATGATACTGTCCCTGATCGGTGAACACCTGCCAGCCGCTCTTTTGCATGCAGAGCTTCTGAATCCTACAGTCACAGACGATGCGAACTTTTTTTCGTTCCAGCTCTTCCCGGAAAAAATCAAGGACGGTAGATGCCTGTCCGCTATAGGGATACAAGTAGCCGTTTTTCTCCGTCAGATAAAGACCTCGTTCCTCAAAAAAGCGGATCGTATCGGATGTCTGGAAACGCGCAAAGAACTCCGGCAGCCGGTACGGGTCGTGGCTTCGGTAATCCCGCTTCGGAGAAAAATCAGTATTGCCGAGGTTGCACTTTCCGTTTCCGGTCGCCAGTATCTTGCGGCCAATCCGGTCACGACGTTCCAGTATGGTAATTTCCGTATCTTTTATTGAAGTATTCGCAGCTGCAATCGCCGCCATCATGCCGGATGCGCCTCCGCCGATAATGCCGATCTGCCTCATAACCGATTTCAAATCCTCCCTACAGCCGTTTGGAAAACGGCAAAACTGTAATTATCATACTACGTCTCGGTTTGAGACACAAGGAATTTTTCCAGCTCTGCTTTGGAAACGCCGTGCCAGCCGTTCAAAATCTGCCGTCTGACCTCGCTTGGCAGGGTTCTTGCGTCAATCGCGGTCTGCAAATATAAAACCCGGCTGTCCTCTTCGTATACGATGACCCGATTCTCTTCAATCTGTAAAAAGAAGGTTTCTGCCTGCTGTAGTTTTCGGTATGTTTTGGAAACAACAATCTGCTGTGGGGAAAAAGAAACCAGCTCCATCCGGAGAAGCCCCTGCTGCAGCTCGGTAAGGGGCGGAGCGTCCTGATAGTGCCGGATTTCATCCTCCACCTCTTTTCTGCTGCACCCGATCAGCCGAAGTGGCAGGGATTTGATCTCTTCTGTCTGCCTTCGGGACACCTGATCGGTATTTTTTACCACAAGCTTCGTATCTGCGCGCAACCGATCCGGTACGCTGACCGCCTGGGTTGCAGACTGCATCTGAAAAAACGGGATTTCGTTCTGGCTGATAATCGTCTGCCTTCCGGGATAAAACCACTGCTCGATCTTATAATGTCCATAAAAGCCCACCGCAAAAAGCAGACAGGAATAGAGAAAAAAGCTGATTCTTTTTAAACGGCGCATATTTTCACCTCTTAAAAAGTATCAGCTCTTTTCGGTTATTTATGCAGTGCAGTGACCATCACAGCAGCCGCATCGTACTGGCAAGCTCGATCAGCACATCTCCCACTGCAAAGCAACGCAGTTCGCGTCTGGTCGCACCCTTTAAAACGACAGTCGACACAAAATAGACGAGCAGTCCGACAACCGCCGAAACGAGCATCCGAACCGGGCTAGCAGCATTTTTCAAAATCACCTGGCTGCACAGCAGGCAGACAAGCGCCATCAGAATGCCTGCCAAAAGAGGCGCCAAAAAAACACGGAGCCAGCTGACTGCTATTTTTAACTGCTGGCGCACCATGCCCAGCAGAATCAGACACAAAACAAATGCAGACAGTGCATCGGAATAAGCGCCCGCATACAGGTCGAGTTTCAGCGCGGAACTCATCACAGAAAAGCTGACCAGCCGAACCACGACGGAAACCAGCACCGCGATCCAGATGCTATAGTAAAGCTCTGCAGCAAACAAAACGCTGCCAAGCATAAAGGCGAGACCATAAAAGATCACCGTGATCGCCAGAACTTTTAAAATGCTGTCCAGACCATTTAACTCTCCTTTGGAAAACAGCATATGCAGCATCGGCTGTGCCGTCGTTAAAAATAAAACGGCGCAGGGAATCGTATAGAGAGCAGTGCAGCGAAAGGCGACCATGCACTTTTCGCGGCTTTTGCGCAGGCTGCGGCGTTTTAAGACGAGCTGGAACTGCGGCAGCATGGAAACCGCCAGGGCAAATGCGCCGAGCAGCGCAAGCGTCATCAAAAGACGATATTTTCCAAGATACGCACCCCACGTTGAAACAGAGCCGTTCTTTAAATAGATACCGGACTGCCCGATCCGCCCGATACCGGCAAGCACCGCCGGAACACAGATCACAAGCCCATTCCGGAGCAAGGCAAAGGTGATGCTGCGATCTGCTGCAGGATTTGTGCTGCTTCCGTATTCTGCCTGGTGCAGCTCATGGGAAGCCTTTATCCAGGAGATCCCGCAGCCTGCCGTACACAAAAGACTGACGCATAAAACGGAAAACGCTGCGCCGAACGCACCATATGCCGCCTGATAGGACGTATTTTGCAAAAGTGCGCCGACCTTCTGACCGTATGCGTCGAGCGGCGCTGCAATCAGGGGCGCTGCGAAAAATAAAAGTACTCCGAATGCGAGTATCCATCTGCCCGCTGTTTCCCGCCTGCCAAAGGCATCCAGAATGCCGAGCAGCATCCAGAACAGCGTCAGGATAACGAGCGCACATAATAACGCCAAAAACGCCATTTTTGCAAAGGGCAGCGCATAAAATGAGCCGAACAGCACATCTTTTAAGGCAGCGCCCAAAAGTGCCAGAACGACGGATACAAAAAATGCCGTCAAAAGAGCCTGTCCCGCAATTTTTTTTGCGCCTGTGATTCCGTAGCGTTCGATTCTTGTACGGATCAGGTTGGAAACCGCCCGGTTCATTCCGATTCCGAACAGGGAAAACAGGACAAAACAGCCCTCCAGGGCGCCAAAAAAGTCTGCGCATCCTTCATCCCCCAGCGCGTTGACCAGCCGAATGGGTGCAAAAAGGCAAAGCAGGAATGCAAGAAATTTGACTACCCCGGTCAATTGCCTTGGCAGAACACCTGTACGATCGATTTTCTTATGTTTTCTTCGTGCCGCCATAGAAACCTAACCCTCATTCATCCAGGCAATCCCGGGTCAGCCCGAGCGCGCTTAATATAGTTTCCTGCTTCTGCTCCATCACAGCCGCTTCCTCCGGTGTTTCGTGATCGTAACCGCACAAATGCAGCATGCTGTGCGCAACGAGGAATGCAAACTCCCGTTTTCGGGAATGTCCGTAGCTTTCCGCCTGGGAACAGATCCGATCCACTGACAGGATGATGTCACCCAGAATCAGTTCCCCGCTGTCCGGCTGGAAATAATCCGAACAGTTTTCTTCGACAATGGAAAAATCCGCTTCGGTTTCAAACGGAATGTTCGGAAAGCTCAAAACGTCCGTCTCCCGGTCGATATTGCGGTATTCTTTATTATACAAGCGGATGCCCTCGTTATCCGTAATCAGTACGTTAATCTCGGTTTCATAGGGACAGCCCTCTGCATCCAGAACCGCTTCCGCTACGCGGCTGCATAATTCCTTCGTGTCAAAGGGAAAAGTAAAATCCGTTTCGTTTTCGACATAGATGGTCATGAGCGTCTCTCCTTTTCATTTCTGCGCAGAGGAGCTTCCGTCCTGCGTTTTGTCTTTCCAGTCGTCTTGCCGGCAGCAGCGGACGTCAGACGTCTTTCCTTGCTCTCGCGGTAAGCCTGCTTCGCCTCATAGGTTTCATAAGCCTTGACAATCTTCTGAACCAGCGGATGCCGGACGACATCGCGGCTTGTCAGGTTGCAGAAGCCGATATCGTCCAGACCGGACAACACCTTCACAGCAACGTCCAGACCGGACTGTGTTCCCGGCGCAAGGTCTTTCTGCGAAGCGTCTCCGGTGATGACAACCTTGGAACCGAAGCCGATTCGGGTCAAGAACATCTTCATTTGGGCAGGCGTCGTATTTTGCGCTTCGTCGAGGATGATATAAGCGTTGTCGAGGGTACGTCCTCTCATGTAGGCGAGCGGCGCAACCTCAATGAGCCCTTTTTCCATATTGCGTTGGAAGCTTTCCGCGCCCATGATCTGATAGAGTGCATCGTAGAGCGGACGCAGGTACGGGTCGACCTTGCTCTGCAGATCGCCGGGCAAAAAGCCGAGCTTCTCGCCTGCTTCGATCGCAGGTCTGGTCAGAATAATGCGCTCCACCTCGTTATTTTTAAAAGCGGTAATCGCCATTGCCATCGCCAGGTAGGTTTTGCCTGTTCCGGCAGGTCCCAGACCGAATACGATCATCTTTTCCCGGATCGCATCCACATACTGCTTCTGTCCGAGCGTTTTGGGCTTTACCGGTTTTCCGCTCACGGTGTGGCAGATGAGATCGCCGTCTATTTCAAGTAAGGTATTTTCCTGATTTTCCATATGCATTGCAATTGCGTAATCCACGTTCTGCTCCTGTATCTGATTTCCGCGTCTGGCAAGCTCCTGCAGTTCGGTAAAAACTGCCGCCGTATGGGCAACTGCCGACTGTTCGCCGCGGATATGGACGGTACCGTCCCGGTCAATAATCTGCGTGCCGAATGCACGCTCCAGCTTCTTTAAATAACAGTCAAACTGTCCGAAAAGGTTGCTGATATGCGCGTTGTCCAGCTCCAGTGTTTGTTCTGTAAATGCCATGTTAATTCTGTGCAGTCTCCTGTTCTTTTGCCGTGTCCGAAATCGAAAGCGCCTGCCAGACGCCGCCCTGCAGCTGTATCTTCAGGCTTCCCTCCAAGGTGAGGATATCGGCTTTTTCTACTATTCTAACATCTTTTTGTATAATTTGAACCCCTTTTTCCTCCAAAGCGGCAATTATTTTTTGAAATTTATCCAAAAGAATCTTTTTTGCGCTGTCCGTGTCGTAGCGCGCATCGACCGGAAGATACTCGCGCAGCGTCTGACTGCCCGCAAAAATAGGGAGATCGAGCTGTCCGAACAGGCATAGACGATTTTGCTGCGTTACGATATCCTGACGCGCAAAGTTCTTCCGGATAGGAGGAAAAAGAACCCGCAGGCTGCCGATTGCGAGGAATTTCCGGCTCTTTTCCCTTCCGGTATAATTTTTATACTGGTAAGCATAAGGACAGGATAAATGCACCCGATAGTCGGTTTCTAAAATCACGTCCCCGTCCGCGACGACTGACAGGTATTCCCGAACAGTTTCGTCATCGTTTTTAACCGGAATTCGTCCGCTGATCAGCAGATCGCCGCGGGAAACGCTGTCTCCCGGCCGCACCGTCGGGATGCCGCTTCTGGTCAGGATTGAAACGACTGTGCCGGAGCAGGACGCAACAAGATCCGCTCCATTTTCAAATTTGGACAGCTCCTGCTTCTGAGCAGTGTCCGGCAGAATGTCTTCCTGAATTTTTACAACAAGCTTCGTCCCCTGGAGGCTGACAGACGCCCAGGTGATTTCTTCAAAGGCTTCCCGAAGTCCTTTTTCGAGAGTTTCCGCAGAAAAAAAGTGCCGCGGCGTGCCGTAACGGATTCCTTCATCCTCGAGATATCGCTTCAGCTCCTCCTCCGTGATCATCCGGTTGCCGTCAAATTCCATCGCCCAGATGAACTGCGACATCAGAATTAAAAATGCACTGCATAAAAAAACCCCGAGCAAGAACATTTTTCTGTGCCGGACATCCTGTAGAAAAAAGGGCAGCCCTCTTTTTTCCAGAACGGCTACCCTTGTTTTGGTTTTGTGGACAATATCCCGAATTTTGAAGAAATCGGAAAGGCTGATGCACATCGTATAAAAACCGTCGTGCCCGTTAAGCTCCCAGAGCACGATAGCTCGGTTTGCGCACAGATTCATGAAGCGTTCCGGCGCATAACCCCGGACGCTGATCCTGACATATCCCCTGCAATACCGGATTAAGGCAATCATCGGCATTCCCTCCGCTACAGATACCGCACGCCGGAAATTTTTCCGGCAATTTTCATGTCTTCATTGGTATAGTAGACGATTTTTAAACAACACCCTTCAATCCGGATTCTGGTATGCTTCCCCTGCAGAAGAATACACTCCTGCGTATATTCCAGGATTCCCCGGTAATTTTCCACCAAAAGCTCGGTATCTCCGATCAGCGTCAGGATACTCGCGCCCAGCATGACGTCCCGGGGCAGACGCAGGGACTCTGTGAAAGCCTCCTTCGCCCGTATGGCTGTCTGTTTTTGCGGTGATTTTCTGATTTTGCTCATGCCCTATTGTATGAGACGCGGTAGTGAAAAATGACAGTGTGGAAACATATTTGACGGCAGATTTCTTATTTATGATACGGCTCTTTATTTGAAATCCGGAACGCGCGGTAGACCTGTTCAAGCAAAATGACGCGCATGAGCTGATGCGGGAAGGTCATATCGGAAAAGCTCAGGAGAAAATCCGCGCGGGAAAGGACGTCTTTGTACAGTCCGAGGGACCCGCCGATGACGAAATCGATGGTGCTTGTGCCGGACACCATCAGGCGGTCCATCTGCTGGGAAAACGCCACGCTATCCAGCTTTTTGCCTTCAATGGCGAGCACGATGCAGTATTCTCCGTCCCGGATATGGGAAAGAAGCCGCTGTCCCTCTTTTTCCTTTACCTGCTCCATCTGGGAAGGGCTGGCATTTTCGTCCGTCTTTTCATCCGCCACTTCCACGATTTCAAGCTTGCAGTAACGACCAAGACGCTTCTGGTATTCGGCAATCGCGTCCCGGTAAAATTTTTCCTTGATTTTGCCGACGGTCAGAATTCGTATTTTCATTCGTTCGGATAGATCTGGCCATACATTTCATCGATGAAATGATCCAGATATTCCTCGTCCAGATTCAGGAAATTTTCGGAAATCAGCTGTTTCATAGCGGCTGACCGTTTAAAATATGCCGTTTCGTCGCTCTCTGTTTCAAGAACGGAAGCAGTCTGGTCGATTAGATCACGATTCAGGCGTTCCTGACAGTATTTAACCAGCTCTTCCTTTAACTGGCTCTCTGCTACCGCCTGCGTCGCATGTTTTTTGTAGGATTTGTAGGAACTTGCTCCCATCACGATAAATGCGATGAACATCGTTCCCATCACCAGACAGGTCGCCACTTTAGAAAACAGCGTCAGGTGGACCGGAAGCAGATCGCATGCAAGTAAGCCCACGACAACAAGGCCGATAACACCTGCGGTCAGCAGCGTATAAGCGCCGGATTTAAAATTTTCCGCCTTGTCGGATGCACCCTCATAGACGCCGTGGCGGGTTTTATCGTGCAGCAGCTCCTTTCCCTCCGGCAGCGTCTCCTCCTGGGCTTCCTGTATTTCCTCTGTCTCAAATCCCGTATCATCCGGGAACGAAGCGGCAGCATCCCGGATGTATTCTGCCGCTTCCTCCGCTGCTGCCTGTTCCAGCGACTCTACAAGCGTAGAGCCGCAGTCGGAGCAGACGGTGTAGCCGTCCTGATATTCTGTTTTACAGTTTGGACACCAAGGCATAGGACACGCCCTCCTTATTTGCCGGACAGATATTCGTCAATTCCTTTTGCACCCGCTTTTCCGGCGCCCATCGCCAGAATAACGGTCGCTGCGCCGGTAACGGCATCTCCGCCTGCAAAAACAGCAGCCTTGCTGGTCTGACCGTTTTCTTCGGAAGCGACGATACATTTGCGTTTGTTGGTTTCAAGACCTTCTGTCGTAGAAGAAATCAGCGGGTTCGGAGAGGTACCCAGAGCCATGATGACCGTATCCAGTTCCAGGGTAAACTCAGAGCCGGGGATTTCTACCGGACGGCGTCTGCCGGAAGCATCGGGCTCGCCCAACTCCATGCGCACGCACTTCATGCCCTTTACCCAACCTTTTTCATCTTCCAGAATTTCGACCGGATTCGTCAGCAGATCAAAGATAATGCCTTCCTGTTTTGCATGATGTACTTCTTCCACACGGGCGGGAAGCTCCTCTTCACTTCTGCGGTATACGATATGCACTTCCGCGCCGAGACGCAGCGCCGTTCTCGCAGCATCCATTGCAACGTTACCGCCGCCGACAACTGCCACCTTTTTGCTCTCCATGATCGGAGTAGCAGAATCTGCCTGAAACGCTTTCATCAGGTTGCTTCTGGTCAGATATTCGTTTGCAGAAAATACACCGTTGGCATTCTCACCGGGGATGCCCATAAATTTAGGAAGACCTGCACCGGAGCCGATAAAGACTGCAGAATACCCCTCTTCATTGAGCAGCTCGTCAATCGTAACAGATTTGCCGACGATGACGTTTGTCTCGATCTTTACACCGAGGGACAGTACGTTTTCGATTTCTTTCTTTACAACATTCTCTTTGGGAAGACGGAATTCCGGAATACCGTATACCAGTACACCGCCTGCCTCATGCAGCGCCTCGAAAATGGTCACATCATAGCCCATCTTCGCCAGATCGCCTGCACAGGTCAGACCTGCAGGGCCGGAACCGATGACTGCTACCTTTTTTCCCTTCTTTTCAGCAGCGCCGACAGGACGGATGTTGTTTTCTCTTGCCCAGTCCGCTACGAAACGCTCCAGTTTGCCGATAGACACTGCTTCGCCCTTAATACCACGGATACATTTTCCTTCACACTGGCTTTCCTGCGGGCAGACACGACCGCAGACAGCGGGAAGTGCGCTGGATTCGCTGATAACCTGATAAGCAGCTGCAAAATCGCCCTCTTTTACCTTTTCCACGAAGCCGGGGATATTGATCGAAACCGGACATCCCTGTACGCAGTGTGCATTTTTACAGTTTAAGCAACGCTGTGCTTCTGCTACTGCTTCATCGGCATTATAGCCAAGACATACTTCTTCGAAATTACATGCGCGTTCTTTTGCATCCTGCTCTCTGACCGGGATTTTTTTCATCATATCAGCCATTACTCTTCACCTCCGCACTGACCGCATCCGCCGTGATGCGTGTCTTTTTCCTTTGCAGCAAGATAAGCTCTGCCTTCCTGGGTCTTGTAGATCTGCTGACGCTGCATCGCTTCGTCAAAGTTTACCAGATGTCCGTCAAATTCCGGACCGTCTACGCAGGCAAATTTCACTTCGCCGCCTACAGTAACACGGCAGGCGCCGCACATGCCGGTTCCGTCTACCATGATAAGGTTTAAGGAAACGATCGTCGGGATATTCAGCGCTTCTGTTGTCTTGCAGACAAATTTCATCATGATCATCGGACCGATTGCAACGCAGAGGTCATAGTGCTTACCTTCCTGCTCTACCAGATCCTGAATGGTCTTTGTTACCATGCCGCTTCTTCCATAAGAGCCGTCATCGGTGGTCACATATAAATTTCCTGCAACTGCTTTCATCTCTTCCTCAAGGATCAGCAGCTCTTTCGTCTTTGCGCCTACGATAACGTCTGCTGCAACACCCTGCTCATGCAGCCATTTTACCTGCGGATAAACGGGTGCTGTGCCGACGCCGCCGGCAACGAACAGAATTTTCTTTGCAGCCAGGGCTTCCTTTGTTTCTTTTGTCAGCTCGGACGGACATCCCAGAGGGCCTGCCACATCGTGGAAGGCATCCCCGGCCTTTAAGGAGGTCATCAGATGGGTGCTGGCTCCCACCGGCTGGAATACAATCGTAATCGTTCCTTTTTCTCTGTTATAGTCGCAAATGGTCAGTGGAATTCTTTCACTGTCGGCATCTGTCCGCACAATCACAAACTGGCCGGGCATACAGGATTTTGCGATCCGTTCTGCTTTAACTTCCATCCAGTAAATGTTGGCAGTGAGTTTTTTCGTTTCTAAAATAGGATACATAAATTCTCACCTTTCTGTCCGATCGGACAATATATTCTAAGAGTCTGCAGACAGTATCCTTATTCCTGTCCGTTTTCAGGCTGCTCTATTGCGTACAGCTTGAAGCTCTTATCCTCCTGTTTTTCTGCCCGGTAGCATTCCCCGGACATATAGTTTACCACATAATCGTTTCCGGTCGCGTTGCTTTCTCCATCTAACTCGTGATATTCCCGATAAAGATAATAATGATGATTGTTGATCGTGAGGGCATACTTAAAAGTATAGAGGTTACGGCCATCTCCATCCGGAACATCTCCCTGCAGGGAATTCACTACTCCGGCATTTTTTAACGTCAAAAGCAGCTGGTTGGATGCCGCCTCCATGCTCAGGAGCGGATGCAGGTCCAACGTATAATTACATTCCGTTACGCTGCCTGTCACACCGTCCGGAGCAATTGTGACAAATTTAAAGGTGGAATATCCAACCGGGAGCCAAAATGGCTCTTCGTAGCGGGTCGATGATGCGGTCGGTTCTGTTTTATCCATTGTATAGTAAACGCTGCAGCCATCCGGTACATCCACCTCAATCCGTACGGGTTTACCGTAGTTTCCGGGAAGCGGCGTCACATAGGGTGCATCCGGCCTGCTGATATCTATGTAATAGTTTGCAGAAGAGATATCGCTGGCAATTCCGTAATGATTTACAAACAAAGCCTTTATCTCATAGCCTCCGTCCTTCAATGGAATTGGTGAAGTATAGACCTGACTGTTTTCATCCGGCGCCGATCCGTCTGTTGTAAAATAAATAGTTCCTGCCGCATTGCCAATCAGCTTTAAATTTTGCGCTTCCCGGTAAGTCCCGCTTTGAAGGTCGAATTCCGGCGGATTTGCCATATAATCTAAATACCGGCTCTGGATCTGGACATCCGGGCAGCTCTGCATCAGCGCATTGATCGCTGCATAGTCGTTTTGTTTTTCATAAATAGCGACACAACGACGATAGGCGTCTTCGCAGGAAGCATCCATATTGAGGATCGTCAGGCAAAGCTCCTTTGCCTCTTCCAGTTTTCCTTCAAAATAGTAGCAGGAAGACAGCGCATTTAAGTATTCCACATTTCTGGGATCCTGTTCGATCAACAGCTCCAGAAGCTCCGCTGCAGAATCGTAGGATTTCTCCTTCATCTGCGCAGCAGCCTTTTCATACCGATATTCCGGGGTATGATGCCAAAAAATCAGGCTCATGCCCGCGCAGAGAGCTGCTGCGGCAAAAAGGCCTGCAAACACCTTCCAGCGTTCTTTTCTGCGGTTTTTCATCGAAGGCTGCTTTTCCGGCACAGCGCTTTGCCCTGCATCTGTCTCCGGTTTGCTATCCTCCGAAGCTTTCTCCGCGATCTGGGTTCCAACATCGGAAAGCGCTTTATGGAGGCTCGTTTCCAGCGCCGGATCAAACTCCGGGACGATCTGGATTTCCCTGCCGCAATGCTCACAGTACATCTGTCCTTCTTTCATGTCTGCGCCGCATCTGGGGCATTTCATAGGCGTCTTCTCCTGCTTTCAATACAATTTTTCATCAGCATGGCGATCGTCATAGGGCCAACGCCGCCAGGAACCGGCGTGATCGCAGAAGCGACCGGGAATACGCTTTCATAGTCTACGTCGCCGCAGAGATGGTTTGCTTCGTCTCTGTGAATGCCGACATCGATCACGGCTGCGCCGGGCTTGACATATTCCGCATCAATCATCTGCCGTTTGCCGATCGCAACGACAAGGATATCCGCACGCTTTGTCACCTCTTTCAAATTTACCGTACGGGAATGTGCGATTGTAACGGTTCCGTTTTCTGCAAGCAACAGCTGTGCGATCGGTTTACCGACGATATTGCTTCTGCCGATCACAACGCACTCTTTTCCGTCGATCCGGATATCAGAGCGCTTTAACAGCTCAATGATGCCCGCCGGAGTGCCGGGGACAAAGCCCTCTTCCCCGCAGCTCAATGCGCCGACATTGTAAGGATGGAAGCCGTCGACGTCCTTTGCAGGGTCGATGGCATTTAAAACATCTTTTTCATTGATATGTCCGGGCAGGGGAAGCTGCACCAAAATGCCGTCCACGTCCTCCCGGGCGTTCAATTCCTGAATCAGGGAAAGCAGTTTCTCCTCCGACGTCGTTTCTTCCAGTTCATAGGAAAGGCTGTGGATTCCAAGCTCCTCACAGGTTCGCTGTTTGTTTCTGACATAGACACACGATGCGGGGTCCTGACCGACCTGAATAACCGCCAGCGTTACGATAATGTTGTCTTTTGCAAGCTGCTGTACCTGTTCCTTTAATTCCTGCTTGATCTGTGCGGCAATCGCTTTTCCGTCAATTCTTTTTGCCATGTTGTAGGGTCCTCTCTCGGTTATTTTTCAGGCAACGGATCAGAACAGCCCTGTGATCTTTCCGTTCTCGTCCACATCGATATTGACGGCAGCCGGAACCTTCGGCAGTCCGGGCATCGTCATCACCGCGCCGGTCAATGCAACCACAAAGCCGGCGCCTGCGGATACATACACGTCGCGAACCGTAATCGTAAAGCCTTCCGGGCGTCCTAACAGCTTTGCGTTATCCGACAGGGAATACTGTGTCTTTGCCATGCAGACCGGAAGATTTCCAAAGCCCATCTCTTCGAGCTTCCTGATCTGTCTGGATGCCTCTGCGGTATAGGAAACAGAAGCCGCACCGTAAATCTTTGTCGCAATGCAGCCGATCTTTTCTTTGATCGGAAGATTTTCGTCGTACAGCGGAGCAAAATGACTTTCTTTTTCTTCCAGAGTCTTTAATACTTTCTCCGCAAGCGCAATGCCGCCCTCGCCGCCCTGTGCCCAGACGTTGGACAGTGCGAACTCACAGCCTCTTTCTTCACAGAACTGCTGTACAAAATTCGTCTCTGCCTCAGTGTCGGTCAGGAAGGAGTTTAAGGTAACAACCACCGGAACGCCAAACTGCTGCAGGTTTTCGATGTGCTTCTCCAGGTTGACAATGCCCTTTTTGAGCGCGTCCAGATTTTCTGCAGACAGGTCTTCCTTTGCAATGCCGCCGTTATACTTGAGTGCACGGATCGTTGCAACCAAAACGACTGCATCCGGCTTTAAGCCAGCCATCCGGCATTTGATATCGAAAAATTTCTCTGCGCCGAGGTCTGCACCAAAGCCGGCCTCTGTGATCGTATAATCCGCCATTTTCAGGGCTGCCTTTGTTGCACGGACAGAGTTACAGCCGTGTGCGATATTGGCAAAGGGTCCGCCGTGGACGATCGCCGGGGTATGCTCGAGCGTCTGGATCAGATTAGGCTTTAACGCGTCCTTCAGCAGGGCTGCCATTGCGCCAACCGCCTTTAAATCAGCTGCGGTCACCGGCTCTCCCTGATAGTTATAGGCAACGACGATTTTTGCCAGACGCGCCTTTAAATCATCCATGTCATCTGCCAGGCAGAGGATCGCCATAATCTCAGAAGCGACGGTGATCACGAAATGGTCTTCCCGGACAACGCCGTCCGCTTTTGCACCGAGGCCGACAACGATATTTCTCAGCACGCGGTCGTTCATATCCTCGCAGCGTTTCCATAAGATCTGTCTGGAGTCGATCCCAAGCGCATTGCCTTGCTGGATATGGTTGTCTAAAAGCGCCGCCAGAAGGTTATTTGCAGAAGTAATCGCATGAAAATCCCCGGTAAAATGCAGGTTTAAGTCTTCCATCGGAACGACCTGCGCATAACCGCCGCCGGCTGCCCCGCCCTTAATGCCAAAACAAGGGCCAAGAGAAGGCTCACGCAGCGCAATCACCGCTTTTTTGCCCATTTTTGCAAATGCCTCGCCCAGTCCGACGCTGGTCGTTGTCTTGCCCTCTCCTGCAGGGGTCGGATTGATTGCTGTCACTAAAATCAGTTTTCCGTCTTTGCGGTCTTCGATGGATTTTAAATATTCGTCGGAAAGCTTCGCTTTATATTTGCCATAAAGCTCCAGATCGTCTTCCGGAATATCCAGATGCTCGGCCACTTTCTGAATCGGCCATAAAACAGCTTCCTGTGCGATTTCGATATCTGATTTCATCTATTCATTCTCCTTTGCCTGTGTTTGACATGTTCTATGCTTTTGTATGCCGGTATCAGAGGATTTCCTCTACCAGCTGTTCAAACTCTGTTTCGGTCATCAGTACCTTACGGGGCTTGGTACCCTCTTCTTCACCGACGACACCGACCTCCGCCAGCTGATCCATAAGCCGGGCGGCGCGGTTAAAGCCGATCTTAAAGACTCTCTGCAGCATACCGATCGATGCTTTGTCCTTTTCGATAATAAAGCGTCCCGCATCTGCAAAGTAGGCATCATATTCCGGTCCGGATGAGCCGGATGTAGCACTGCCCGAAGAGGTTCCGATGGATTTCATCTTTTCCTCGATTTCATTGCTGGCATCGTAAACATTACCGATGTTCTGATTTTTTAAGAAATCCACGACATCAGACACTTCATTATCCGAAACGAATGCACCCTGCACCCGGACAGGCTTGGAATAGCCCTGTGGGTAAAAGAGCATATCGCCCTTTCCGAGCAGCTTCTCTGCTCCGTTCATATCCAGAATGGTACGGGAATCGACGCCGCTGGAGACCGCGAATGCGACACGGCTCGGCATGTTCGCCTTAATCAGTCCCGTGATGACATCGACGGAGGGGCGCTGAGTCGCAATGATCAGATGGATGCCTGCCGCTCTTGCAAGCTGTGCCAGCCGGCAGATCGCTTCTTCCACCTCTCCCGGCGCAACCATCATCAGGTCGGCAAGCTCATCCACGATAATGACGATCTGCGGAAGGTCGTTGGGTATGCCCTCTTCTCCCTTTTGTCTTCGTTCTTCGAGCTTCTTATTATATCCTTTTAAGTCGCGGACATTGCTGTCTGCAAATTTCTGATATCGGTCGGTCATTTCCGCAACGCCCCACTGCAGCGCAGCCGACGCTTTTTTCGGATCGGTTACAACAGGAATTAACAGGTGCGGAATGCCATTGTATACACTCAGCTCTACGACCTTGGGGTCGACGAGGATCAGTTTGACTTCCGAAGGCTTCGCCTTATATAAAATGCTCATAATCAGCGTATTGATGCAGACGGATTTCCCGGAACCGGTGGATCCTGCGATCAGCATATGCGGCATCTTTGCAATGTCGGATACGACCACCTTGCCGGCGATGTCCTTGCCGACTGCAAAAGCAATTTTGGACGGGAAGTTCGAAAACGCATCCGTTTCCAAAAGCTCCCGCAGTCCGACTGCCATCGTCTCTTTGTTCGGAACCTCGATACCGATTGCGGCCTTGCCGGGAATCGGTGCTTCAATTCGGATATCTGTCGCAGCGAGGTTTAGCTTGATATCGTCCGCCAGACCCAGAATCTTGCTGACTTTTACGCCATGATCGGGCTGCAGCTCATACCGGGTTACGGTAGGTCCCTGGCTGATATCTGTAACAGTGACCTTTACGCCGAAGGTCTGCAGCGTATCCTCGAGGTGCTTCGCCGTTTCTCTCAGCTCGCACTCGCTGTCCATATTATTGGCGTTGTTGCTTTTATGTAGCAGAGACAGCGGCGGATAATGGTATACGACAGGTTTGGGTGGCTGTTGCACCGCCTGCTTTTCCTGCTCTTTCTGTTTTTTAGCAAGCTCCTGACCAACGGCAGTGGCTTCTGCGGCGGTCTGGGGTGCTTTGGGAGGCACAGCTTTAGGGCGCTGCACTCCGGTACTTTGCGGGTTTTGTGCCGGAAGCACAGTCGGCTCCCCGGCAGTGTCCTTGTTGTCATCCCCTGGAAGCTCAGACGGCACAGCATCGTATATGTCCGAATCTGACTGCTCCAATTCCTGTACAGGAGCAAGCTTCTGTGATGCACAGGCAGGCTGTGTATCCATATGCAAGGTAACCTCCGGTGCAGAAGTTTCCACCACAGAAGTTTCCACCCTGGATTCCAGTGGTACAAATGCTTCTGTCTGCTGCGGCTGTTTCGGTTCCAGGTAGTGAACCTCTTTCATATCCTGATAAACATCCGCCTGCGGCTGGCTGGTCACAGGGTCCTGCATTCCCGATAAAAATGCATCCGCCGGTTCTGCGGTGTTGTCCTGGGGTACAGGGGTTGTGTCACTGTCATTGTTCAAATATGCGGAGTGAATCCGCACATGGCTCATGAAAGCTGAGCCGGACGCATCCGCTGCAGCCGCAGGAATGCTCTCTTCTGCTGTGATGATCGGTGATGTCGCTAAAACAGCTGCCCCACTCGCAACCGCTGCATCGGGAAACGTTTCATTCCTGCGGTCTGCATCGAGGTTGACACTTACCGGTCTGACGGTATACTGCTCCGTCACCTGACCGGGATTTTCTGTTATGGTGATTTCGTGCATGTCCTCGCGACGGCCGGCAGATGCCTTGCGCAGCGTCGTGTCCGCCATAATGCCCGTGCTTTTTTTCTCCATCCGGAAGATCTGATCTGCATCCTGACGTGCCTGAGCCTCTTCCTTACGGCGTTGTTTGGCTTCGCGCTGCTGCTCTGCGTTAAGCTGCTTCTGGCGGGCGAGCTGTTTTCTTTCTTTTTCGCGGGCGAGTTCTTCTTCTCTGCGTTTTTCGGAACGTTCTTCGTTTTCCTGGCGGAGACGTTTGCTGCGCTCTTCGTTTGCCTGTCGGCGCTGTTCATAGCGCTCTTCGCTCTCTTTCCGGCGTCTTTCGCTGCGCTCGCGGTACCTCTGCGCATCGGAACGTGCCGTCTCATAGACATATCTGCCAGAAGTCTTTACACCGTTCACAAACGAACGCTCTGTGATAATAACTGTGCAGATAATCACCAACACCAACAAAAGCAGTACTGTGCCGACCATGCCAAGAAGCCGGTGCAGCCCCCAGGCAAGGGAGCCGGATATGACACCGCCGCCCAGCCGCTTTTCAGCGCTTTCCAGATACAGCTCCCGGATCGAATAATCCATCGACAGCGTCCCCCCCTGAAACAGGAGCGAGCAGACTACACCAAGCAGGAAAAACAGAATGATTCCCGCCGTCAGCTTCATGGACGCGATCCGATTTCCCTGATTGGAAATGCCAAACGCGATTGCAATAAAGGCAAGTACCGGCAGTGCATATGCCATCGTGCCGAAAATACCGAACATTACGCGGCTGATCTGATTGCCGATGACACCGATCACGCCGAAATTGCATAAAAATAGCAATATTGTGAGTGCTAATACGCCGATCAGGATAATTTCGCTTGTAATCGCGCTTTGTGCCTGAAGTTCAGCTGCACTCGGTTTTCTGGTTGTTTTTTGTTTTCCACCCTTTGCGCCGCCTCTGCCTGTTTTCGCAGGGGTCTTTTTCCTTCCTTTCGACGCAGTTGATGCCATAATCATCCCTCCAACTGACCTGCCTTTTTTCTACATCTGCAAAATGGATTTTTAAATTAGCATAGGCAGAAAAAGACTAGATCAATTTAGTATATCACTTAATTTTCTTCTTGTCACTATTGCTGTTTTTCTTTTTCATCCGACCTGCCCGATAGCCGTCTGCCAGCTCATGAAGCTTCTGCACTGCCTCGCGAATACCGCCGACGGAAGAAATGATCCCTTCATACACCGCCTGCTCTCCGACAAGAATCGTCCCGAGGTCACGGCTCAACATCCCCTGCCTGATCATCATCTCTTCCATCCGCTGCTTGGAAACACTGCAATGGCTGCAGACAAAACCGGTGATCCGATCCTGAATCTGTCGGAAATAATCATAGGTCTGCTGTGCGCCGATCACCGTCCCGTTCATGCGAACCGGATGGATTACCATTGTCCCGGACGGCACAATGTAGGAATAATCCGTGCTCACCGCGATCGGGACGCCAATGGAATGACTGCCGCCCAGCACAAGGGAAACGGTCGGCTTGCTCAAAGAAGCGATCATCTCTGCAATCGCAAGCCCCGCTTCGACATCGCCGCCCATCGTATTTAGCAAAACCAGCAGACCGCTAATATTCTTACTGTCCTCTATCGCCGCCAGCTGCGGCAGAATATGTTCATATTTTGTCGTTTTGGAGCTGCTTCCGAGGTTGTCATGCCCCTCAATTTCCCCGATGATCGTCAGCAGATGGATCGAGGTTTCTTCCTTATTATCTGTAAGCGTTAACTGACCGGTCTGCTCGATTCGCTCGTCCCGGTGCATTTCCTGTTCTTCTTTTTTTCCCATAAAAAATCACTCCCGCATTTCTTTTTCAAAAAGGATGTGCAGGAGTGATTTATTTTATACATCAAAATCATCGTTATCCGCAACCGGAATTTCATAAAACATAAGATCCGGCGACGGTTCAAAAGCGTAATTCATTTCTTTGCGGACATGTCGTTTGGGAACGGGAAGCGGGTTATCCAGATATTCTCCCGGCGCAGGCTTTGGTGGTTCCTTTGGCGCTTTCTCAAAAAGCGCAGACTCCCCCTCCTGCCTGAACTCAGCTGCCGGTATGGTATTCTGTGAAGCGTGTTTCTTCTTTTTCCCCCAACTCATGCTTCGCCCTCACTGTGCAAAAAAAACTCTTTCCCATAGGATCAAAACGCAATACGAGGATTTTAGAGTGCCTGTTCCAGATCCGCGATGATATCGTTTACATTTTCAATACCGACGGAAAGACGGATCAGATCGGGCGCTACGCCGGCCTCTTTTAACTGCTCATCGTTCATCTGACGGTGCGTATGGCTGGCAGGATGCAGAATGCTGGTGCGGGAATCTGCCACATGGGTAACAATAGCTGCAAGCTTTAACTTATCCATCATTTCTTCCGCCGCCTTGCGTCCGCCTTTTAAGCCAAAGGAAATGACGCCGCAGGTGCCGTTCGGCATGTATTTCTGTGCCAGCTCATAATATTTGCTGCTCTTTAAGCCGGGGTAGTTGACCCATGCAACCTTCTCGTTCGCTTCCAGAAATTCCGCAACCTTCTGCGCATTGTAGCAGTGGCGTTCCATCCGAAGCGGCAGCGTCTCCAGACCGACATTCAGCAGAAACGCGTTCTGAGGAGACTGTACCGCGCCGAGATCGCGCATCAGCTGGGAGGTTGCCTTGGTTATGTATGCTGCCTTGCCGAATTTTTCGGTATAAACTACACCGTGATAGGATTCATCCGGTGCGCAGAGTCCCGGAAACTTATCCGGGTATGCAGACCAGTCGAAATTGCCGGAATCCACGATCGCACCGCCCAGTGCCATCGCATGACCGTCCATATATTTGGTGGTGGAATGTGTTACGATATCGACACCCCATTTGAACGGATTGCAGTTGATCGGGGTAGGGAACGTGTTGTCAACGATTAACGGCACATGATGCGCATGTGCTGCACGGGCGAATTTTTCAAAATCCAGCACAACCAGCGCAGGATTTGCCAGAGATTCCGCCATGACGCATTTGGTATTGGGCTGGAACGCCTTGCAGATCGTCTCGTAATCCGCATCCGGGTCTACGACAGTACAGGATACGCCCATTTTTTTCATGGTAACCGCCAGCAGATTGAAAGTTCCGCCGTATACGGTGGACGATAATACGACATGGTCGCCCGCCTCGCAGATATTGAAAACGGCATAGTAGTTTGCCGCCTGTCCGGAACCGGTCAGCATCGCTGCTGCGCCGCCCTCCAGTTCACAGATTTTCTGTGCGACGCAGTCGTTGGTCGGATTTGCCAGACGGCTGTAAAAATATCCGGATTCCTCCAGATCAAAAAGTCTGCCCATCTGCTCAGAGGATTCATATTTAAACGTCGTACTCTGATAAATCGGGAGCACTCTCGGCTCTCCGTTCTTCGGCTTCCAGCCAGACTGTATGCAGATCGTTTCCTTTGCGTATGCCATAGTATCCTCTTACCTCTTTGTCTTTCCGACAAAAATCCGGTCTTTTGTCCGTTTTATTCTTCGTCCCAGTTGTGATATACTGCCTGAACGTCGTCATCCTCGTCCAGCAGATCCAAGGTACGCTGCAGTCCCTTTAATGCAGTCTCGTCTGTTACCTTGACATAGTTCTGAGGAATCATGGTAACATCTGCGGATGCCATCGGAATGCCTGCCTTCTCCAGCGCTTCGCGCACTTCTTCAAAAGTATCGGGATCGGTCAGAATTTCGAAGCTGTCCTCTTCCTCGCTGAAATCCTCTGCGCCTGCATCCAGAGCGGTCATCATCAGATCGTCCGCTTCCATATCGCATTCTTCTTTATCGATGATGATCTGGCCCTTCTTATCGAACATAAAGGATACACAGCCAGGTGTGCCAATGTTGCCGTTGCCCTTTGTGAACGCGCTTCTGACGTTGGCAGCGGTACGGTTCTTGTTATCGGTCAGGGCATCGACAATGATTGCGATTCCGCCGGGGCCATAGCCTTCGTAGGTGATATATTCGTAATTAACGTTGCCGACATCGCCGGCAGCCTTCTTAATTCCTCGTTCAATGGTGTCGTTAGGCATGTTGTTGGATTTTGCCTTTGCAACGACCTGTGCCAGCTTGAAGTTGTTCGCAGGGTCAGGACCACCCTCTTTTACGGCAACTGCAATTTCTCTTCCGAGAATGGTGAAAATTTTTCCCTTTGCAGCGTCATTTTTTTCTTTTTTATGCTTGATGTTTGCAAATTTTGAATGTCCGGACATTTCTTTTCTCCTTTATCTAACGTATTTCTAGTTCTTTATCATAGCATTTTGGCTGGAAAACGTCAAGAAAACATCTGCTTTGTACGGTTTCTTTATGTATCCAGCGAAAGGCTGACCTTCAAGGCAGAGTTTACGCGGTTCATCACCCGCGCATCCAGATGGCATACTTTGTCTTTCAGCCTCTTTTTATCTATTGTGCGGAGCTGTTCCAGTAAAATTACGGAATCCTTTTCGATTTCATATTCCCCGGAAAAAATTTCGATATGGGTCGGAAGCTTTGTTTTATTCATCCTGGAAGTAATCGCCGCACAGATCACAGTCGGGCTGTAACGGTTGCCAATATCGTTCTGGATAATCAGCACCGGGCGGACACCTCCCTGTTCCGATCCGACCACGGGTCTTAAATCTGCATAATAAATATCTCCGCGCTTCACTCTTTTTTCTTCCTTTCCTGTTTTTTTACCTCAGGACAAGTATTGGCTGCTTTCTCAGCGCGTATACCATTCTTTAAAAAAAGAGTTTCTCTTCGTGAAAATAATCCCGCGTACAGACGATTTTTCCGCCTTTTTCATAGACGCGTGGAATCCGCTTTCCGAGGCAGCACGCGGTTTCGTAGTTAAATCTGCCGGAGCGATCGCCGATTTCTTCCATTGTAATCGTTTCGATGCCGTCTGTGCCGATGAGCGTTGCGATATCCCCTACCTTTGCCTCAGGAATCTTTGTCACGTCGACCATGAACTGATCCATGCAGACGCGTCCCAGGATCCTTGCGCGCTTTCCGGCAATCAGAACATCGCCCTTGTTGGAAAGTCCGCGCGGATAGCCGTCCGCATAACCCACCGGAATCGTCGCCACACGCATAGGATTCGCTGTACAGAACGTCCCGCCGTAGCTGATTTCCTGCCCTGCATCCAGCTCTTTGATATAAGCGATACGGCTCTTTAAAGACAGGAGCGGTTCTAACACGATGCCGTCGCGTTTGACTTCATCTGACGGCCACATGCCATAGAGAATGATTCCGGCGCGCACCGCATCCATGTGCATATCGGGCAGCTCCAGGATGGACGCACTGTTGGAGCAGTGCCGCAGCGGGATTTTCAGGGAAAGCTCCTTTTCCACACGGTCGGTAAAGTTCGAAAATTTTTCATACTGCACATTCGTTCTGGATTTATCTGCTTCATCCGCTGTCGCAAAATGGGTAAAAATCCCCTCAATGGAAAGATTCGGACACTGCATCGCGCGTGCGACAAAGGAAAGCCCTTCATCGTCCGGGCGGATGCCGATTCTCGACATACCGGTGTCTACCGCGATGTGAACATGCATTTTTTTGCCGGCTTTTTGGGCAGCACGGTTCATATCCTCCAGCATCTGATCGGTGAAAACCGTCGCATGGACACCCCGAAGTGCCATTTCCTCATAAGCCTCTGAAAAGGTATAGCCGAGCACCATCGCGGGCTTTTTGATTCCGGCATCTGCCAGCAATACTGCCTCTTCCTCCGTTGCCACCGCATAGCCGATGACTTCCGGAATTTCATCCATTTCCCGCGCCAGCATCACAGCGCCGTGTCCGTAACCGTCCGCTTTGATGACCGCGATGATTCCGGCATCATTTTTCCGACAGGCTGCAATCTGGCGCAGATTGTCGTGCAGCGCGTCCAAATTTACGCAAGCCCACACTCTTCTATATGGATTTTTGATCATTTCCTCACACATAATTTTTCTCCTGCTTCACAAGTACCGCCCATACCGCTTCCGCGATATCATTGGAGGTCATACTGTATTCGCCCTTTGTATGGGCTGCCAAGTCGCCTGCCAGACCGTGCAGATAGACGCCGATACAAAGCGCCCAGAACGGATCGTCGATCGTAGAAAGCAGTGCCGTCACAATTCCGGTCAGTACGTCCCCGCTCCCGGCCACCGCCATGCCGCTGTTGCCGCTGCGATTGATATAAATGCTGCCGTCCGGCGAAGCTGCAATGCTTCTCGCACCCTTACACAGAACAGCTGCCTGCAAACAATTCGCCCACTTTTTTGCATAGAACACAGGCTGTTTTAAAATTTCTTCAATCGCGCAGCCTTCCAGCCGGGCAAGCTCCCCGGGATGCGGCGTTAAAATCAGCTTCCGGCGCGTCGCCGGATTCTGCTGGTGTGCAATCAGCTCCTGTAAAAGTGCTTCGTCCTTTGCGATAAGATTGATTGCGTCCGCATCCAGCACAAGCGGCTGCAAGGTCTGCTGCAGCACAAACAAAAGCTCTTTCCGGGCGCGATCAGATAAGGATAGCCCGGGACCTGCGCCGATCACATCCGCCCAGCTGGCGGATGCTTCCACAGAATCTGCGGTCATTGCCTCCGGAAGCGCCGTCTGAATCACCGGATGTATCAATGTCGGGCAGGAAAGCTTTACCATGCCGCTTCCTGCATAAAACGCACTCCGACCGCACAGAATCGCCGCTCCCGCCATAGCTTCACTGCCTGCAAGCAGCAGCACTTTTCCAAACGTGCCCTTATTTCCATCCTCAGGGCGTGCCGCAAGCAGCTCTGCCACCGGTGCAGTAAATGTAAAGGCTTCCGGCGTCTGATCCAAAAATCCATCCTCAGTGATGCCGATCTGTGTGCAGATCACTTTTCCGGTATATTTGCAGCCCGGATAGAACAAGAGCCCGCGCTTCCAGAAGCCGAACGTGACTGTCACGTCTGCCCGGACAGCGCAGCCAAGCACCGCCCCGGTATCCGTTTCGATTCCGGAGGGAAGATCCACCGCAAGCACAAAGGCATCCTGCGCGTTGATCCATTCGATTGCTTCCCGATAAATTCCTTCTGCCGGACGGCACAGACCGATTCCAAACAAAGCATCTACAATAATATCATATTCTCCATCCGGGATTGTGTCACAGATAACGGCGCCGTAAGCCTTTGCCGCATGCAGCTGCAGCTTTAAAAGTTCGCCCGCTTTTTCTTCACTGGACGTCAGATAAAAGGAAACATCATATCCTTCCTGCAAAAGAAGTCTGCCAATTGCGATACCATCCGCCCCGTTATTGCCTCCGCCCGCTGCAATCAGGACGCGCCGTTTTGGATGTAAGCCAAGCTGTCCTGCCTGCTCTTCCAGCTTTTTTTGACGCGACACAATCACATCAACACAGGAAAGAGCAGCCCGTTCCATCAAAACGACGGACGGGACCCCGAAAATCTCAGAAGTATTGCTGTCGCAGCGCTTCATTTCTGCCGCAGTTAAAAGCCAACAGACAACTGGATGGCCAGAGCCCGACGCTGGCAAAACGCATTTATTCATTCGTTTTCCTGCTCTCCTTTTCGTAACGCTCAAGCATATAAGATAGCTTCATCAGGCTGTCGGACAGATGGACGTTCTCAACCTGCACTTCTTTTGGAACCTTCAAATCCACATGTGCAAAATTCCAGATCGCCTTGATCCCGACGGAAACAAGACGATCTGCGACTTCCTCCGCGCTGTTTTTGGGAATCGTCAAAACCGCGATATCTACATTGTTCTGCTCAACAAAATCCGCTACCTCTTCCATCGGACGTACCTCGATGCCTCGGATTTTACGCCCGTACAACGCCGGATTATTATCAAAGACCCCGGTGAAAATAAAGCCGCGCCGTTCAAAATTCATATAATTGGCAAGCGCCTGTCCGAGGTTGCCTGCCCCTACAATAATCAGGTGGTGGGTTTTATCCAACCCCAGAATCCTGCCGATTTCCTGATACAGATATTCGACGTTGTAGCCGTAGCCCTGCTGCCCGAATCCGCCAAAGTTGTTAAAATCCTGTCGGATCTGAGATGCCGTCACATTCATGATGCCGGACAGCTCCTGTGAGGAAATCCGTTCCACACCTTCGTCTTTTAATTCTCCCAGAAAGCGGAAATATCTGGGAAGCCTGCCGATTACAGCCTGTGAAATTTCCTTCTCTGCCACTTCGTATGCCTCCTTCGTCCGCTGTCAGATACTGTTTTCCATTCGTAACTGTTCAGTAACCTCACAGTTACGCGCAAAAATCCATTCAAAATCGGCTATGCCGATAGGATTTTTGCCTTCTAGTCTAAGGTTTCTTACGGTCAGCGCAATAAATGCGCAGACCTACTGAACATTTACTTCCATTCTATTATACCCTGCGTTAAAAAAATGTCAATGCGTACTCCGACCGTCCGATTGGACTTGACACGTTATTTGCACACAGGTAAACTGTTACATAGTATAAAGAAGGAGAACCATCATGATACTTTCCTGTCAGAATATCGAAAAAGCATTTCTGGAAAAACAGGTTTTAAAAAACTGTTCTTTTCATATAGAAGATTATGAAAAAGCCGCAATTGTCGGCTTAAATGGTGCAGGCAAGACAACCCTGCTGCGCATCATCGTCGGACAGCTCGAGCCCGACGGCGGCGTAGTCGCCTTTGCAAAGGACAAGACCTTCGGTTATCTGGCACAGGACAGCGCCGTCAACAGCGACAATACAATTTATGAGGAACTGCTCTCCGTCAAGCAGCATCTGCTCGATCTCGAAAATCAGATCCGCCAGGCGGAGCTTTCCATGAAGCAGCTTTCCGGCGACGCATTAGAGGACCTGATGCAGAAATATGCAGATCTGACACACCGTTTCGAAATGGAAAACGGCTACGCCTACAAAAGCGAACTGACCGGTGTTTTAAAAGGCCTTGGCTTTACCGAGGACGAGTTTCAGAAACCGGTTTCCACGCTCTCCGGTGGTCAGAAAACCCGCGTTGCACTCGGCAAACTTCTGTTGCAGAAGCCTGACCTGATCATCCTCGACGAGCCCACCAACCACCTGGACATGTCCTCGATTTCCTGGCTCGAAACCTATCTGCTCAACTATAAGGGAAGCGTTTTAATCGTTTCCCACGACCGGTATTTTCTCGACCGGATCGCTTCGAAGATCATCGAAATCGACAACACGAAGGTGACCGTTTTTTCTGGCAACTATTCCGATTACGCCGCCAAAAAAGAACAGCTGCGTCAGGCACAGCGAAACGCTTATTTAAACCAGCAGGCAGAAATCAAGCATCAGGAAGAGGTCATCACAAAGTTAAAATCCTTTAACCGGGAAAAGTCGATCAAGCGTGCCGAAAGCCGGGAAAAAATGCTTGCCAAAATCGAAGTGCTGGATAAGCCAACTGAGGTGCGTTCCGATATGCACTTACAGCTGACCCCCCGCATCGAAAGCGGAAACGACGTTTTAACCGTCGAGCATCTGGCAAAAACCTTTGACCGCAACACGTTGTTTTCCGATCTTTCCTTTGCGTTAAAGCGCGGCGAGCACGTCGCGATCATCGGCGACAACGGGACCGGAAAGACGACGATTTTAAAACTTATCAACGAGCTGGTGGAACCGGACGCCGGAACCATCCGACTCGGCAGTAAGGTGCAGATCGGCTACTACGATCAGGAGCATCACGTCCTGCATCCCGATAAAACGCTGTTTGAAGAAATTTCGGACGAATATCCATCCCTGAACAACACGGAAATCCGCAATACGCTGGCTGCGTTTTTGTTTACCGGAGACGATGTATTCAAACGGATCAAAGACCTTTCCGGCGGCGAGCGCGGACGTGTTTCCCTCGCAAAGCTCATGCTTTCCGAATCGAACTTCCTGATCCTCGACGAGCCGACGAACCATCTGGACATCGCCTCCAAGGAAATTCTGGAAGATGCGTTAAACAGCTACAACGGAACGGTTTTATATGTTTCCCACGACCGTTACTTTATCAACCGTACTGCGCACCGCATTCTGGAGCTTTCCGGCGGCACGCTGCACCAATATCTGGGCAATTATGATTATTACCTGGAGAAAAAATCCCAACAGGGCGCTTCTACAGAGTCCACAGCCTTCGGCACTTTAGCTACGTCCGCTGCCTCTGCAGCTTCTACAGAAAGCTCTGCCTCAAAGCTTTCCTGGCAGGCACAGAAGGAAAAGGAAGCCCAGCGCCGCAAAAAGGAAAATGCCCTGAAAAAATGCGAAGAGCAGATTGCTTCCCTCGAAGAGCGGGATAAACAGATCGACCTCGAAATGAGCGATCCCAAAATCGCAACCGACGTTGCCGCATTGCAGAAGCTCTCCCGCGAAAAGGATGAAATTGCAGACAAGCTCATGGAGCTGATGGAGGAATGGGAACAGCTGAGCGAGTAGAATGTCTCCGCGATCTTTCGCCTGCAGTGTATAAAACCTTTGAATTATACGGAAATAAAAAAGAGCCGAGGACCTGATTTTCAGGAATCTTCGGCTCTTTTATTTATTATTCATGACAATAGAATGCTATTGTTTTTCTTCAGCACCATCTTCTTTTTCCGGCTTTTTTTCGATGAAAATCTTTCTCGTGATAAAGTTATAAACCATTACCACGCCGGTTGCAAACGGCTTAACGATGATGTAGGAACGGCTCCAGAACGGGTCGAGGACCATCGTGCCGAGCTTTAAGACGACATTGTTTAAGATCAGACCGCCGACTGCAAAGATGAAAAAGACGGCGAACTGCTTGCCCTGGTTTGCTTTTTTGTCCGTATCGAATACAAAAAGAATGCTCAGAATATAATTGACGATTGCCGATACGGTAAAGGCAAGGGTGTTGGCTGCGATAACCGGCCATCCGAGCAGCTCCTTAAACAGAATCAACAGCACGTATTCAATGAAGAAACATAAAAAACCCACCGCGCCGAATTTGATGATCTGCTGTCCGAGCTTACTGTTAATCAATTTCTTAATCAAGCTTTAGAACCTCTCTTATTTCTCCATAGTTTTCCGGATCGCTTTGATGAAGTCCTGGCTGTTCAATACCGTGACATCCGTCAGCTCTGTAATCAGTGCCAGGTCCTTTGTCATCCTGCCGCTTTCGATCGTATCCAGTGTTGCTTTTTCCAGCTTGTCCGCAAATGCGCACAGCTCCGGAAGCTTGTCCAGCTCGCCGCGTTTTCTGAGTGCGCCCGTCCATGCAAAGATCGTCGCAACGGAGTTCGTAGAGGTTTCCTCACCCTTTAAGTGCTTGTAATAATGTCTCTGAACGGTTCCATGCGCAGCTTCATATTCATAAACGCCTGCAGGAGAAACCAAAACGGAGGTCATCATTGCAAGAGAACCAAAGGCAGAGCTTACCATATCGCTCATAACGTCGCCGTCATAGTTTTTGCATGCCCAGATGAAGCCACCCTTTGCTTTCATGACGCGCGCTACCGCGTCGTCGATCAGGGTGTAGAAATATTCGATACCGAGCTCTTTGAACTTCTCCTGATATTCGTTTTCGTAGATTTCCTGGAAAATATCCTTAAAGGTATGGTCATATTTTTTGGAAATTGTATCCTTGGTCGCAAACCACAGATCCTGCTTCGTATCCACTGCGTAATTAAAGCAAGCGCGGGCAAAGCTCGTGATAGACTTATCCGTATTGTGCATGCCCTGTAAGACACCTGCACCGGTAAAATCGTGGATCAGCTCGCGGGTTTCTGTACCGTCCGCCGCCGTGAACACCAGTTCTGCCTTGCCGGGACCCTCTACGCGGATTT
This sequence comes from Gallintestinimicrobium sp., assembly GCF_046968865.1. Taxonomy (NCBI): domain Bacteria; kingdom Bacillati; phylum Bacillota; class Clostridia; order Lachnospirales; family Lachnospiraceae; genus Gallintestinimicrobium; species Gallintestinimicrobium sp. Next base: position 136,340 of record NZ_JBKVPW010000008.1, read on the forward strand.
CGGTATTTTTGTATACATCACCGTAAGCGTGACGTGCCAGCGTGATGGGCTTTTCCCAGTTGCGGACGCAGGGACGGATGCCCTTTACCAGAATCGGTGCACGGAACACGGTGCCGTCCAGAATGGAGCGAATCGTGCCGTTGGGGCTTTTCCACATCTTCTTTAAATGATACTCTTCCATTCTCGCTGCGTTGGGTGTGATTGTTGCACATTTGACTGCAACGCCGTATTTTAAGGTTGCATTGGCGCTGTCAATCGTCACCTGATCATCTGTTTCGTTGCGATGCTCCAGACCGAGGTCATAATACTCTGTCTTCAAGTCAATATAAGGAAGCAGAAGCTCATCCTTGATCAGCTGCCAGAGGATTCTGGTCATTTCATCGCCATCCATCTCCACCAGCGGCGTTGTCATCTGAATCTTAGCCATCGATTCTCTCCTTTTCTTCATAGGCATCCAAAAGCCCGTTTTTAATCATATTATCATAAGCATTACGCATATGCAAGGCTGCCAACTCCTGTGCGCGGTCGGCATCCTTCCGGCAGATCGCCTCCATGATCTGTTTGTGCTCGAGCACAGCTTCCAGTCCTCTTTCACTGCCGGAAAGGTTCTGCTTGCGCATTCTCCGCACATATTCATGGAAATCCCTCAGCTGATGCTCCAGCATTTTGCTTGAGCATGCTTCATATAAAATATCGTGGAACTGATCGTCCAGCTCCGTCAGCTTCTGGGCATGTCCCTTGCTGGCGTGAAATTCTGACAGGTAAATATTTTCTTCCAGCGCATCCAGCTGTTTTTCTGTAATATACGCGGTTGCCCAACGGGCACAAAGCCCTTCCAGCAAAGAACGGATCGCATAAATATCCTCCACGTCCTTTCTGGTGATGCCGGTCACATATGCCCCCTTGTTTGGGATAATGCTGACCAGACCTTCCAGTTCCAGTTGGCGCAGCGCTTCCCGGACGGGCGTGCGGGAAACGCCCATCTCTTCGCTGATCGCCATTTCCCGCAGTTCCTCGTGTTCTTTATAATGTCCGCTTAAAATATCCTCCCGCAGCTGATGAAAAACCTTTCCCCTCAGCGAATATCGGTCGGAGCTTTCTTCTTTTTCGTATTGACTCATACCAATAAAATCCCCAGTTTCTTGCTGGCATCATCGATTACCTTCAACAGCTCTTCATCGGTCAGAACGGTAACACGGCCGCTTTCGTATTCGGCGTCCACCCATTTCTTGACCTCGTGAACCAGCTCGCAGTTTTTATCCAGCTTCTTTTCCTCCGGTAAATGGAAGTAAGTATTGATCCAGTGTGCGATTCCGGCAAGACCGGAGGTATTCGATACAGCGCACAGAACTGGACGGTTTAAGAACTTTTCTGTATCAAAAATGTTGTAAATCTCTTCGTTTTTCAGCAGACCGTCTGCATGGATACCCGCTCTTGTGACATTGAAGTTCTTGCCGACAAACGGCGTCCTGGGCGGGATGTGGTAGCCGATTTCTTTTTCGTAGTATTCTGCCAGCTCGGTGATCACCCTGGTGTCCATGCCGTTTAACGTGCCGCGCAGCTGTGCATATTCAAATACCATCGCTTCCAGAGGCGTATTGCCGGTACGCTCGCCGATACCGAACAGCGAGGTGTTGACACCGGAGCAGCCATACAGCCATGCCGTCGAGGAATTGACAACAGCCTTATAGAAATCGTTGTGTCCGTGCCATTCCAACAGCTCGTGGGGAACACCCGCGTGCGTGTGCAGCGCATAGATGATTCCCTGTACGCTTCTCGGGATAACGGCACCCGGATAGTTGACGCCGTAGCCCATCGTATCGCAGGCGCGGATTTTGATCGGAATCTGATATTCCTTCATCAGCTTCATCAGCTCCAGGCAAAACGGAACAACATATCCGTAAATATCGGCCCGCGTGATATCCTCCAGATGGCATCTGGGGCTGATTCCCTCTTCCAGGCACTCCTTGATGACGCTCAGGTAATGCTCCATTGCCTGTTTGCGGGTCATTTTCAATTTCATGAAAATGTGATAATCGGAACAGCTGACCAGAATACCGGTTTCCTTCATGCCGATCTCTTTCACCAGCTTGAAGTCCTCCTTGCTCGCGCGAATCCAGCTGGTAATTTCGGGAAATTTATATCCTTTTTCCAGACATTTGTACACTGCATCCCGATCTTTTTTACTGTAAAGGAAAAATTCGCTGGCGCGGATCAGACCATTTTCTCCGCCCAGTCGGTGCAGATAGTCATAAATCGTTACAATCTGTTCGGTGGAATAAGGGGCGCGTGACTGCTGACCGTCACGGAACGTCGTATCGGTAATCCAGATGTCCTTCGGCATATCGTGCGGAACGGTACGGTCATTGAACGGAATCTTCGGAATTTCCGAATAAGGGAACATATTCCGGAAAACATTCGGCTTCTTCACGTCATCCAGAATGTACATATGCTCTTCGATCTCGAGCAGGTTCTTGTTCTCATTCATGGTGACCGGACGGTTAGTAAATGTATTGTTCATGATTCCTTCTCCTTCGTTTGCTCGCCGCTTTCTTCCAAGCAGTGTGTTCTGTAATTCAGGTATCATTGTATACAATCATCCAATTTTTGTCAATCCTTCTGAAACAAAAAAATTTATTCCTTTAACGCTCTGCCTACATGAAGCATTCCCCAGCCCTGCATCCCCCAGTTTTCTCCCAGATCCTGCGCATGGTATAGCAACCGTTCCCGTACCTGTTCGTTTGTCAGATGCGGCTCCTTTTCCCACAAAAGTGCTGCTGCCGCGCTGACTGCCGGAACCGCCATTGAGGTCCCATTCTTTGCTGTATACGGATGATTTACCGAGCAGAAATGATTTTTCCGATACCAAGCATTACAGGAAACAATGCCGCTTCCCGGCGCCACCAGATCCGGTTTTTTCACCCTGCCGTTTGCAGGACCTCTCCCGGAATAAGCGGCGCAGGCATTTTTGTGTCCCGGGGTCTGCCTTCCATCATGACATCCGACCGATACGACGTGCGCCTGCAGACCCATCGCAGAGACAGAATCCGGGGCAGGTCCGTTGTTTCCGGCAGCCACTGCAACGAACAGCCCTGCATTCCATGCTTTTGCAATCCAAGAAAGCAGCTCCTGCTCAAGCGCAGCTTCCCGGATCGAGCCGATCCCGACGGAAATATTCAAAATTCTCGTATGATAAATCCGGCGTGTGTCCAGCACATACCGGATGCCTTCTATCATGGCGGCAACGTTTCCGTCCCCACGTTCGTCCAGCACCTTGCATACTACCAGACGGCAGCCTGGCGCAATTCCGGCATACAGACCGTTGGAGCATTTTCCGTTTCCGCACAGGCAGCCTGCCACATGGGTTCCATGTCCGCTGTCGTCATACGGCTGCTTCTGTCCGCCGACAAAGTCTGCAAATCCTGCGATTCTCCCGGAAAGATCCGGATGCAGCGCGATCCCGGTGTCCAACACCGCTGCCGTCACACCTTTTCCGGAAAGCCCGTTTACCTCTGCCGCGGTCGCGTGGACAACTCTCTTTACCCTGTTCAAGGCATACGCATCCTTTTTCTTTTAGGATATGGAAGGATGGGGGAAGAGGTGTGTTGCATTTTATGGAAGGCAGTGAAAATAGAATCCTGCTTCGCAGGATTCTCCGCCTGCGGCGGGTCGCGCAAGCGACATAATTCCACTCCGCCAAAGTGCGATCCTCGCGGAGCGTTTTTTATCGTATAGAAACGAAGTTTCCTATACGATAAAAAAACCGGCCTGCTCGCCGGGCTCCAGTACACCAGCAAATGATAGGAAAAGTGTTTCAAAAATTTTCCTTCCACGTAAGAAACCTGGACAAGCGTGCGGTCATATCTTAAACCATAACTATCCATTCGGAGGCTCATAACCATGAGTGATTTATCAGCTACCAACTGCGGATGCGGCAATACCTGTCAGAACGGCGGTCTTTTCGGCGGCAACAGCTGCTGCCTCATTCTGATTCTGCTGTTATGCTGCGGCAACAACGGACTCGGAGCAAACAACGGCTGTGGCTGTAACGACGGCGGCAACAACGGCTGTAATTCCCTGATCTGGATTCTGCTGCTTCTGGCTTGCTGCGGCAACGGCTGCAGCGGAATCGGCACGAATAACGGCTGCGGATGCAACAATGGCTGTGGATGCTGATTCCATAGGTATCTGAGCGCATCTGGCTCCCATCCCAAAGGGCATTGCTTCCTCTATGGGCAATGCCCCTTCGCGATGCAAACGATTTTTCGAGTCCCCCAGACGATCTCTGACAGACTGGCAAAAGCAATTCCTTGTTGTCCTATTCTATCTGACTGTTTCATAGGAATAGAATAAACACCGGAAGGAAGCTTTTTAATGAACGTCTGTGAAAACGAAGCTGTCATCGCCTTTGATACGCTCTATACCCAAAACCATATCCAGATTTTGAAAATCCTGCTGCCGTATTTTGACCCATATGGTCAAAGCCATCTCGCGGTCTGGATCAAATATCTGGAGCTGCGCTACACCCTGGAATATGTTTCCAGGCATCCGTCCCCTCCATACAAAAATCAAACCTCCGGCACATCCTCGCCAGACTTTGCCGTGTTGTTTGAGCAGATCAAAAACTTTTGTTCTCCCCAGGAAAAAGCACTGTTTGGAGAACTTCTCAACCTGCAGAAAAATCTCGAGATGTTCGAGGAAATGAAAGGAATGATGCAGCTATTCGAAACGTTTCGGGAAAGTGCGCCCGACACAGACGCCGATACTGCGGCAGATGCAGACTGTTTTGGCACGAATCCGGATGCCGGTTATACGAAAGCAGCTGCAAGAGCTGGCAGCGAAAAGGATACTGCCGCCGGGCAGGCAACGTCCGCTTTCGATTCCGCGTCAGCATCTTTGACAGGAACAACTACTTTTCCCGACAATTTCGACCCCATGACTTTTTTGAAGGGCATGCTCTCACCGGAACAGCAGGCGATGTTCGAGGCGTTCCGCGATGGGCTCTAAATACCGCTTTTTCCAGAATATTTTCAAAACGGAGGTTTTTATGACCAGTCAACAAAATAATGATACAAACACCACTTCGGAACCAAACTGGATGAAGGAAGACTGCGTCCAGAGCATTCCAAAAGAAAAGCTGCATTTTTTACAGAAGCTCGTCTTTGAAAGCAGCTCGCTTTCGCAAAAAGAACTACTGCCGTTTTTGATGGCGCTGGCACAGAAAAGCCGAGAAGCATCGATCAGCTTTTCCGACACGGAAATTTCTTCCATTCTCATGGCGATCCGCAAATATGCAACACCGGAGGAACAGCTGAAAATGAATCAGATCGTCCGCCTGATGGCAAAGAAAATGCCCGGAAAGAGGGAGTAAAGCTCCCGCCTTCCGGGCGTTTTCAGGAAACCTTCCGTGGTTCAAAATTTGCAGATAACAAAACCTTTTGTGATCCGTCAGTCCCCGGAGCTTTCTGCAGTTTCCGTTTCGCCAACCGCCTCGACATTCTCACCGTCTGCGTCCGCACTTTCTGTCTCGCCATCTGCGCTTTCCAGTGTCTTAGCCGCAGTCGTTTCCTCTATAGCGTCAGTTGCTGCCGTCTCGTCTGCAGAATCTGCCGTTTCCTCTGTCGCCGTTTCGGTCTCCGTCTCGTCGATGAAGTCCTCCGGGTCCTTATCGAAATCCGTCACGATATTGCTGGAAACGAGGTAAACATTGTCGTCGCCTTCCACTTTGATGTAATACTCAGAAAGCAGATCGCTCTTATTTCCGGCATAAATCACAACCTGTGTTCCATCGGAAAGGACTGCCGTGATCGTCCGGAAAGGCTCCTCCAGTCCGTACTGGGAAAGATCCTCCGGCGCTTCCACAACAGTTTCCGTCGTCGTGATGTTGGCGATTTCATTCAGCAGAGTGTTAACCGTCGATTCCTTAATGGTTTCATCCGGCAGGCTGCTCTCCGTCCAGATGTCGTCTGTTTTCACCAGATGAACCTCGTGGTCGCCGGAAAGGATCAGCTTCGTCACATCGTCCTTATTGAAGTTGGTAACGTCAACGGAAACGGTTTCTTCCTCCGTTTCAAACGTATGATTCCGGATGATAAAATATCCGCCGACGCAGACGATACATAATACAAGTAAAATCAAAATTTGAATTTTCTGTTTTTTCATTTATCTCTTTCTCCTTCTGGCCCAGATGATAATACCGGCTGCCAGCAGACCGATAGGAAGGATGCCCATCAGGAGGATTCCATAGCGGACAGCAGATGCCGTAGGCACGGTCGCATAGGTGGACGCCATTGATTTGGTCGGGATGGAAATACTTTCGCTCTCTCCTGCCATCGTGCTGATCGCGTTGGTGAACAGCGTCAGGTTGTTATCCATCGTGTACTGGTTTGCCGACTCTGTGAACAGATAGGACGAGCTGTATAAAATCAGCTGTGCTTCTTCGCCGGAAGCAAGTGTTTTCACCGCTTTTACGCCGACAGTAAATGGTCCCTGCGCATCGTCCTCTGTTTTCTTGACGTCGGAGGACTGATTTAAATCGGTCTTGCTGTACGCCTTCTCCGAGGTTGTCAAAAGAGTGGTCAGCGTAACGCCATCCTTCTCCTTCGTCAGAATCGGCTGGGCATACGGCATCATGATATAATCATAGCTCTTTCCGTAAACACCGTTCGTCAGGCTGTCGGAGGAAATGTTCGGCAGCAGATAGATCGGATTCTGATACATTCTCGCATTATCCTGCTCCACGATCAGACCGTCCCCGATGGAAAGTCCGAACTCGGAAAGCACCTTTGTCAGGTTCGGCATCTTCTCAGAGAAGCAATCGATATAAGAGGTGGAAATCAGAACCTTTCCGCCGTTGTTTAAGTATGCAATCAGCTTATCGGCATCCTCTGCGTTTAAGTCGTTTGTAGGGGAAAGGATCAGGACTCCATTTGCATCGTCCGGAACACTGTCCTCTGTCAAAAGTGTCAGCTCCGCAAGGTCGACATTTTCCTTTTTCACGCCATCCTCAAACGAGCTGTCCAGGCTGGATTCTCCGTGACCGTTTAATTCATAAACAACGGAGGTGGAATCGCTCGTTACATAGGCGATCGCGCTTGTCAGCTGTCCTTCTGCATCGTAGCCGCTGACAGAGCTGGAATAGTTGCTGTAGTCATAGTCATATTCGTAAATATTGTTGTAATTGATTACCTTAAATCGCTGTGCGGATTCTACGATCATGGAGTTTACGGAAATGCTGTCGGTATAATCCTTATAAAAATCAGGGGAAACGACAGGATCCTTGTAAACCAGCTTGATGTGATCGGAAAGCTCTGCATAGCTTTTCAGCGTCTGCTGCAGCGTTTCATCCTGGCTGTTTTCCGAGTTGATGACATAAATCGTCACATCCTCAGACAGGTTTTTGACGAGATTTTTCGTCGTCTGTGTCAGCGTATATAGCTTCTGGCTCGTTACATCAATCTTCGTATAGCGATCCGGCAGGGCGGAAAATCCGAGGTTTAAGAACACCGCAATCGCTACGACAAGAGCGATCATACCGCTGCTGTAAGCGCCGATTTGCAGCGTTTTTACCGAAACCTGATATCTTCTTTTCTGGATCGACTGAACCGTTAAGAATAAAAATACGACGATCAGGGTTACAAAATACAGGACGGATTTCAGATTCAGCGTTCCCTCCACCATAGCGTCCAGACGGTCGGTGAAGTTGTAAGCGTTTAAAATTTTTGTCAGCAGGTTGCCTGTTTGGGAAATCAGTCCGGTAATGGAGGACATCATGTAGCCGACAAATAAAAGGACAAAGGAAAGCACCGCTGCGATGATCTGACTTTCTGTGATTGAGGAAATAAACAGGCCAATCGCAAGGCAGGTCAGACCAAACAGATAATAAGCCAACAGCGCCGTATAGCTTTCGCCCATAGGAACGGTTCCGTAGCGGCTTAAAATCAGCGGGAACAGCGCCATCACCGCAACCGGAATGGTAAAGACGGTCGCCATCGCAAGGTATTTGCCCGCTACGATTCCTCCGATCGAAACCGGAGAAGTCAAAATCAACTGATCCGTTTTCTGCTTACGCTCCTCTGCCAGCATACGCATGGACAGAATCGGTGTCGATAACAGCAGCAAAAACAGGATACTGGAAAAGCTCTGTCCGACATTGCTGTAGCCGGACAGCAGATTGATTGCAAAAAAGTAAAGTCCGGCAAGACAGATATGTGCTGCAATAAACAGCCAGCCGGTTACCGTCGTAAAGAATGTTTTTAATTCTCTTTTATAAATCGCTGTCATTGTTTCGTCTCCTCCTCGGGCTTATCGGTCAGCTGCAGGAAGATATCCTCCAGCGATCCCGTCTTTTTCTCCATGCCAAGCAGGGGCATCCGATTCTCTGCCAGCTCATAAAACAGCGGCTCGCGGATATCGCAGTCCGCCTTCTCCGAAACCTGCGCGAGCACGGTTCCGTCTTCTGCTTCTGTCGTCGTAAAGCTTTCTACGCCGTCCAGATTTGACAAAAGCGTCTTTAACTGCGCTGCAGTTCCCTTTACGCAAAGCTCCAGCTCGCCTGCGCCTTTTAGCTTTGCCTGCAGTCCGTCCGGCGTATCGCTTGCAACCAGCTCACCCTTGGAAATAATCAGGATCTGGTCACACACTGCACTGACTTCGGACAGAATATGCGAACTCAAAATAACTGTATGGTCTTTTTTGAGACTGCGGATCAGCTCACGCATCTCGATCATCTGTCTCGGATCCAGACCGACAGTCGGCTCATCCAGAATAATCGTCTCAGGATCGCCGAGCACTGCCTGTGCCAGACCGACTCTTTGTTTATAACCTTTGGAAAGGTTGTTAATCAGACGCTTCCGGACATCCTCCAGCTGTGCGGTTTTGATCGCCTTTTCGATCTGCGCTGCTCTTTCCTTTCCCGGAATGTGCTTTAATTCTGCTGCAAATTTCAGATATTCCTCAACGGTCATCTCACTGTACAGCGGCGGAATTTCCGGCAGATAACCGATATGTTCCTTTGCCTTTTCCGGCTCTTTGACGATGTCAAAGCCGTCCACCTTTACGGTTCCGGCAGTCGGTGCCAGATATCCTGTAATCATATTCATGGTGGTCGATTTTCCGGCTCCGTTTGGTCCTAAGAATCCGTAGATCTGTCCTTCTTCAATCCGGACATTCAGATCCTTGACCGCATAGTGATCGCCATATTTTTTGACCAGATGCGAAATCTCAATCATAGTGAGATCCTCCCTTTCAAATTTTACACTTTCTTAAGTTTATCGGAATTATGTGTTCATTTCAGGAGGATTCTGTGAGAAAAGTGTGTTTAAAAAATGGAAAAAATGTGTTCTGCACGAGGCGTTTTAGCTGCAGCGACGTAAAAACGGCACAATTTAGCTAAAACGCAGCACGATCCTGATGCAGTGCAATCCCAATCCCGCCCAGAGGTCTTTTCTTTCCTATAAAACAAAAATTCCCGATAGACATGAATCCTTTTCATCCACATCTGTCGGGAATTCTATTTTTAACACAACCGATCTGTGCAGCGCACATCTGCTATTTTTCAGCAGTGCCTGTCTGCTTCAGCAGGCAATCGCGGTCAGCCCTTCTGAACGATATTTACCAGACGTCCGGGAACATAGATTTCCTTGACGATCTGACCGGTCAGCTTGTCTGCTACTGCAGCTTTACCTGCTGCAATCGCATCCTCTTTGGAGATATCTGCAGCGATCTTAATGGTCGCACGAACCTTGCCGTTTACCTGAACTGCGATTTCCACTTCAGACTCTACCGTCTTTGCTTCTTCATAAGTCGGCCAGCTGGTCTGATACAGACGTCCGCCATAGTTCATGATTTGCCACAGCTCCTCTGTCATATGGGGCGCTACAGGGTTTAACAGAATCAGCAGAGTTTTAAACTCATCTCTGGTTACCTTGCCAGCCTTGTAGAAATCATTGATCAGAGACATCATCGCAGCGATTGCAGTGTTATACTTTAAGGTCTCGAAGTCGGAAGAAACCTTCTTGATCGTCTGATGCATCCTGGTTTCCAGCTCCTTGGAATAGCCGGCTTCATCGGTTACAATCTCCTGCAGCTTCCAGACACGCTCCAGGAATCTTCTGCAGCCTTTTACGCCTTCATTGCTCCAGGCAGCGCTCAGTTCGAATGCGCCGATGAACATTTCATAGGTACGCAGGGTATCTGCACCGAACTCGTTGACAATATCATCCGGGTTTACCACGTTGCCGCGGGACTTACTCATCTTCTCGCCGTTTTCTCCCAAGATCATGCCGTGAGAGGTTCTCTTCTGGTAAGGCTCCGGACAGGGAACAACCTTTTCGTCATACAGGAAACGATGCCAGAATCTGGAGTACAGAAGATGCAGGGTGGTATGCTCCATGCCGCCGTTGTACCAGTCAACCGGCATCCAGTATTTGAGAGCTTCCGGGCTTGCCAGTGCTTCCGTATTGTGGGGATCGGTATAACGCAGGAAGTACCAGGAAGAACCAGCCCACTGAGGCATGGTATCGGTTTCCCTCTCTGCAGGACCTCCGCAGCAAGGACAGGTTGTCTCTACCCAGCTTCTCATGGCAGCTAACGGAGATTCGCCGTTATCAGTGGGCATATAGCTTTCTACATCGGGCAGCTCCAGCGGAAGCTGATCTTCCGGAAGCGGCACATAGCCACACTTGTCACAGTGAACGATCGGGATCGGCTCGCCCCAGTAACGCTGTCTGGAAAATACCCAGTCACGCAGCTTGTAGTTCGTTTTCTGTGTGCCAATGTTTTCTTTTTCGAGATATTCGATGATCGCCTTTTTCGCTTCCGCTACCTCCATGCCGTTTAAGAAGCCGGAGTTTACCAGCTTTCCGGTTGCAACGTCTACAAAAGCAGCCTCGTTAACATCCACCGGACCTTCGGAGCTTTCTACAACCTGAATGATCGGCATGTTGAATTTCTTTGCGAACTCCCAGTCTCTTTCATCATGGGCAGGAACCGCCATGATTGCGCCGGTACCGTAGCTCATCAATACATAGTCGGAAACCCAGATGGGGATTTCTTTTCCGTTGACCGGATTGACTGCGGTCAGACCATCGATCTTTACACCGGTTTTTTCTTTTGCCAGCTCGGAACGCTCGAAGTCAGACTTTCTTGCAGCCTGCTCCTGATATGCTTTTACTTCGTCCAGGTTTTTGATCTCGGATGCAAACTTTTCAATATAAGGGTGCTCCGGGGAAATTACCATATAAGTTACACCGAACAGAGTATCCGGACGTGTCGTATAAATACGCAGCTTGTCTTCCTTGCCTGCGATTGGGAAATCCACCTCTGCACCGGTAGAACGGCCGATCCAGTTTTTCTGGGAAACCTTGACACGCTCGATGTAATCGACGTGATCCAGACCTTCCAGCAGCTTATCCGCATACTCAGTGATCTTTAACATCCACTGGCTCTTTACCTTACGGATAACTTCTGCGCCGCAGCGTTCGCAGTGGCCATTTACAACCTCTTCGTTTGCAAGTCCCACCTTACAGGAGGTACACCAGTTGATCGGCATCTCCGCTTTGTAAGCCAGTCCCGCTTTAAACAGCTTTAAGAAAATCCACTGAGTCCATTTGTAATATTCCGGATCGGTGGTGTTGATCTCTCTGTCCCAGTCAAAGGAATAGCCTAAGGAGTGCAGCTGCTCTTTGAAACGATGAACGTTATTTTTCGTTACGATCTTCGGATGGATGTGATTTTTGATCGCATAGTTCTCGGTCGGAAGTCCGAATGCGTCCCAGCCCATGGGATACAGTACGTTGTAGCCTTCCATTCTTCTCTTACGCGCAACGATATCCAGCGCCGTATACGGGCGGGGATGTCCAACGTGCAGCCCCTGTCCTGACGGATAAGGGAACTCTACCAGCGCATAATACTTCGGTTTGGAATAATCGTCGGATGCGGCAAACGCCTTTTCGTCATCCCAGATTTTCTGCCATTTCTGTTCGATTTCCTTGGGATTATAAACCCGTTCCATGTGTGTCCTCCTGACTTGATTCCGTAAAAAAACAGACCATCTCGCTCTTTCAAAAATAGAGACGAAACAGTCTGGCTCTTCGCGGTACCACTCTACTTCACAGGATCAAAAAATGCCCTGTGCATCTTGTCGTGCGCATAACGGCGCCACCCGCTTTCTGCTACCTTCCATATTTCATACGGCTCTCACAAAAAGAACTCCAAGACCAGTTCAAAGAATCTTTCTGCTGTCTCGCACCGTCCGGCAGCTCTCTGGATAGAAACAATCCTTTTACTTCTTCTCTTCAACGTCTGTCAAAAGTCTTAAATTTCTGTATTATTGTATCGTTCGCCCTTTCTTTTGTCAAGCCTAAAGTCGGAAAGAAGACCGCCTGCCGGCAATCAGAATACAAAACTCACAAAACGGCTCCCGGAAAACTCCCGAAAGCCGTTTTGTGCAGATCGTACTGCGGCGGAATGGAAGATGTCGCTTACGCGACTCGCCGCAGCCGGTGCAGGTACCTCGACACATTCTTTTTTATCGTATAGGAAACTTCGTTTCCATACGATAAAAATGCTCCGCGAGG
>NZ_JBKVPW010000009.1:0-138538 GCF_046968865.1 Gallintestinimicrobium sp.
AGATGGTTGCCGAAGCAACCGCGCCTCGGCGCGAGAATGTGCCAAGGCACATTCTATTTTACCGTATAGGTTCTTTACATTTCCCACAAATGCCCCTTTAACAAAAGGCAGGAATGATGTATAATGAATATAATAAACGGGGTTTATTCCGAGGATTATAATCAAGTGGGAGGATGTATCATGAAAAACATTTTGTTCATCGCATCAGAAGGTGTGCCATTTATCAAGACAGGCGGACTGGCAGATGTGGTTGGATCACTGCCGAAGGGCATTGATAAGGAATATTATGATGTGAGGGTTATCCTGCCCAAGTATAACTGCATGCATCAGGATAAGAAGGATATGCTCCATTACAGAGATCACTTCTACATGGAATTTAACTGGAAAAACGAATATGTCGGCATTCTGGAAGCAGAATACGATGGGATTAAATATTATTTTATTGATAACGAATATTATTTTAACGGTTTTAAGCCGTACTGTGACAACGCTTTATTTGAAATTGAAAAGTTTGCATTTTTCTCAAAAGCTGCGCTGTCGATTCTGCCGGTGATCGGTTTCAGACCGGATTTGATTCACTGTCATGACTGGCAAACTGGTCTGATTCCGGTATATCTGCATGAACGCTTTGCAGGCGGTGAGTTTTATCGGGGTATCAAGACAGTTATGACGATCCATAACCTGAAATTCCAGGGCAAGTGGAGTATCAAGGAGGTTCAGAGCATTACCGGATTGCCGGATTACTATTTTGCACCGGATAAGCTGGAAGCATACAAGGATGCAAACCTGTTAAAAGGCGGTCTGGTATATGCGGATGCGATTACAACCGTAAGCCCGACCTATGCAGAAGAGATCAAGACACCGTTTTATGGCGAAGGCTTGGACGGATTGCTCCGTGCACGTTCGAATGACCTGCGTGGTATTTTGAATGGTATCGACTATGATGCGTTCAATCCGGAGACGGATCCTTACATCACGAACCGTTATAATGCAGTGAACTTCCGAAAAGAGAAGATTAAGAATAAACGTGCCCTGCAGGCGGATATGGGGCTGGAGCAGAATGACAAGACGATGCTAATCGGTATCGTATCCAGACTGACTGACCAGAAGGGCTTCGATCTGATTGCATACATGATGGATGAGCTGTGTCAGGATAATGTCCAGATTATTGTACTCGGTACCGGTGAAGAACGTTATGAAAACATGTTTCGCCATTTTGCATGGAAATATAACGGCAAGGTTTCCGCACAGATTTATTATTCCGAAGAGCTGTCCCATCGGATTTATGCGGCAAGCGATGCATTTTTGATGCCATCGCTGTTTGAGCCCTGCGGTTTAAGCCAGCTGATGAGCTTGCGTTACGGAACTGTTCCGATTGTCCGCGAGACCGGCGGTTTAAAAGATACCGTATGGCCTTACAACGAATTCGAAGGAACCGGAACCGGATTCTCCTTTACGAATTATAACGCCCATGAAATGCTCGCAACGATTCGTTATGCAGAACAGATCTACTATGATAAGAAGCGCGAGTGGAATAAGATCATCGACCGTGCGATGGCAGCGGACTTCTCCTGGAATGTTTCCGCACAGAAATATCAGGAGATGTATGACTGGCTGATCGGACGTTGAATAAAATTAGAATGAAATAGGAAAGCTGCAGGCTGAAAGGTCTGCAGTTTTTTTGTATAAAACTTTCGCGGTGCGGGCATTCTGTGAAAAAAGGAAAGGCAGAATGCGATGATAAAACGGCAAAGGGCGATTTTGTCCGCGACTGCGTGTCTGTGTCTGCTCCTCGGGCTTGGAATCGGACTGAATGGCTGCGGTCAAAAAGGCGATCTGAGTGAAAAAGAAGAAAACTCTGTGGAAAGCCAGATGGGAGAGGTGCAGCAGGGCGTAGAACAAAATACAGACAATGCAAAACAGTTTCATGGAAATTTGGGCAATTCTGAAACGGGAGAATGGGCACGCACATCGGAACAGGTGCACGCATCAGATCAGAATTTGCAAAACGGCGGACAGGGCAGAAATGGACAGCTGCAAACGTCTGAATGGCAGCGTGCATCGACATGGATTGGAAGCGGGAGCGTGGCAGAATCCGGGCGTGTGACAGAAAATGTGCGCGCGACAGAATCCGGGCGGTCGGGAAGCCTGCTTGGGGGTGGAAGCGGCAGCGTAACGTATCAGGTAAAAACGGTGCAGGAAAATTTTCATGCGGAAGATGGGACGGTGCTGTATCAGCTGCAGCTGTCGTGGCCGTATTTTGCCGGGAAGGCGGGCGGAGTCCTGCAGGTCAATCGTTTTTTCGAGGACTGGAAAAATGAAAAGCTGCGCATTTATGAAGCGGATGGGGATTCCATCCGACAAGCCGCGTTGGAAATCTATCGGGAGAGCAAAGACAGCGGATGGACGGGCAGTTGGACAGAGCGCTATCGCGTCAGTCGGGTGTGCACGAAAGGGCAGTATGTGAGCGTTTTGCTGGATTCTGATTTAAAGGAAGGAAACTTGAAAAAAATCCCGCACCGGGAAAGCTATGTGCTTGATCTCGAAAGCGGGCAGCAGGTGACGCTGGAAAAATTGTTGGGAAAATCCAGAGAGGAATGTTATCAGCTGCTGCAGGAGGCGTATCGGGACAAACTGCGCGAAAATCCGGGCGTTTATTATGCGGATGCGGAAGAAAAAATTGCAGCGTTGAATCCGGAGAAAATTGGCTGGTATTTTACGGAAACAGCGATCGTCTGCTATCTGGAGCCGTACACAATTGCCCTGCCGGAAGAGGGCTATGTGGAGGCAGAGCTGCCGATCGAGGATGATCGTGAATAAAATTCTGTGGTTCGGAAATACTCATCAGGAAAACCGTGTGGTTTTCAAGCAAAAATGTCTGTAGAAACGGAGGCAGAAGATTGAAAAATAAAATTTTTCAATCGCGAGATTTGTGTCTGCGCGCACTTGGCACAAACTCGACATGCGCAAAAAGCGTGCGCAGAAATGAGAGGAAAATATGAACTTATCGGAACTGGAACTGCAGAATTTACGTCACCTGATCGGCGGATACGATACGACGCACTGCAAGATGCAGGAATATGCGGAGTGCGCACAGGATGCGAAAGTGAAACAGTTTTTCGAAAAAGGCGCGAAGTCTGCGATGGAGAACAAGCAGGCGTTGATGGATTTCCTGCGCTGAGCAGGGGCAAGGAGAGGAATATGTTTGAGGATAAGACGATGGTAGCGGACACGCTGGCAGGAATCAACGGAGAGCTGATGCGGTTTGGCGAGATGATTCCGCAGACAGAAAATAAAGAGTTAAAAACAACCCTGAAACAGTTTCGGGCTGCGTGCGAGCAGTCTCAGGAAGAGCTGTATCAGATCGCACGGGAAAAATCCTATTATGTTCCTGCAGCTGAGGCAACGCAGAAGGAGATCGAGCATGTGCGGAACCTGTTTTCCAAAAGCAGCCTGTAGGCAGAAGCAGCGGCGGGATAATCCGCCGCTGTTTTTTGTTCTCGTATAGGAAACTTCGTTTCCATACGAGAAAAATGCTCGTAGAGCGTGCATTCTATTGTTTTTAGTCCTCCACCATCCGGATGCCGGAAATATCCGTCGAAATCACCATAGAGTAGTTCGTGTGGTAAATAACGAATCCAGGCTTTGCACCGGCCACCTTTTTGACCTGTTTTTTCTCTACATAATCGACTTCGATTTTTTCCTGATCGCGTCCGGTGGAGTAGTGGGCGGCAAGACGTGCGGCTTCTTCAAAGGTTGCGTCCGGAAGCTCTTTTCCGCCGGTTTTTACGATGACATGAGAACCCGGTCTGCCCTTTGCATGGAACCACCAGTCGTTGCCGACAGCAAACTTAAAGGTCAGTTCCTCATTCTGCAGGTTGTTCTTACCGACATACATGGAAAAACCATCGCTGCTGATATAGTGGAACGGACGGCTTGTGATTTTTACCTTTTTGGAACCGCCTTTTCGGCGGATATAGCCGCTTTCGATCAGCTCTTCCTTGATCTGAACAAGGTCTTCCTCAGCACGTGCGATGTCGAGGGCGTTCGCAACGGATTCCAGATGCTCGATTTCATCATGCACCTCTTTGGTCAGGGCACTCAACGCCTCATTGGTACGTTTCAGTTTATTATATTTTTCAAAATATTTCTTCGCATTTTCTCCGGCAGTCAGCTGCGGATCGAGGGGGATTGTGACAGGTTCGCCGTTGTAGTAATTGACCGCCTCGAGGGATTTGTCACCGGGCTGTGCACTGTAACCGTAGGTATTTAATAACTCGCCCCAGATGCAGTATTTGTCGCGTTTTTCGGTGTCTTTAAGCTGCTTTAACTGGAGGTCGTATTTTTTGACATTGCGCTCGAGGGCGGTGGATACGATTCTGCGCAGGTCAGAAGAACGCTGACGGATGCGGGTGATTTTGTTTTTCTCCGCATAATAATCTTCCAGAAGCGACGAAATTTCCGCATAGTCTTTGCGGTTGGATTCCGGATAGGAGGTCAGCTTCAGCGCGGCATATTCTGCAGGCACGTCGTTTTCATAGACGATACAGGGAGAAAACTGTCCGTTTTTCACCTGGGTGATGATCTCAGAAAATGCGTTCCAGAGAGATTCTTTATCGGCATCTGTACATGCAGCGGTAGAAAGTGCGGCATGCCCGCCGGCACGGAAGCAGATTTCGTGTGAAATTGCGGGAGAGAGTCCGGTGAAAGTCGTATAAAGCGCCTTGAAACAGTCGCAGGGCTTTAAAAAGACCTGTTCCATAAAAAGGGCGCGGTCTGCAGTGAGCGGGTCGAATTTTTCCTGTGTGTGAGGGATGAACCACGGCTTGCCGGGCAGAACCTCGCGGACAGAGCTGACCAGACCGGAAATGTGCTTGATACTATCCAGTATTTTGTTGTCCTCATCGCAGAAGATGATGTTGCTGTGCTTTCCCATGATTTCGACGATCAGCTTTTTGCGGCGCAGATCACCCAGCTCATCCAGGTGTTCCAGTTCAAAAATGACGATTCGTTCCAGACCAGGCTGGGAAATGGAGACGATACGCGCATTCTGGACATGCTTTCGAAGCAGCATACAGAAATTCGGCGCGGTCATGGGGCTTGGTTTATTGTCGCGCGTCAGATAGATGAGCGGCAGGGAAGCGCTTGCAGAGAGACAGAGACGCTGCTGACCGTTTTTGCCTTTAATCGTGCAGAGCAGCTCGTCAGGTTCAGGCTGGGCGATTTTGGACAGCCGACCGTCTATGAGATTGTCCTGTAAATCTTTTACAATATTTGCAATGGTAATGCCATCAAATGCCATGAAAATTCCTCTTTTCTTTCGGTCCGGGACCGGTAATGCGTCAAGTCTGCGCAGGGAGAGCTGACAATATCTGCACAGACACTGTTATCAGTATAACAGAACGGGCAGCGAATGAAAAGGGGCGGCTGTCAAACCAGAAAGTCATGAATGAACGGATAAAAAATTGTATATTTTACATAAAATTTGCAATAACTTTCTTAGGAATGCAGATAAAATGTCAAAAAATGAAACAAAATTTCATAATGAAGCAGATAAATTGACAAAAATGTTTGACAAAGTATAATGAAGCTATAAGGAGAGAAAACAAAAAGAAAAGCGCACGGAAGTGGGGAACTACATGAAGAATGTACTGATCCGGATTCAGGAATATAAGGGAACCGCGAGTGAGACGGAAAAAGGGATTATCGCATGGATTACAGAGCATCCGCAGGAGGCGAGCGAATGTAGTATCCAGGGGTTGGCACAGGAGACCTTTTCTTCGCCTGCGACGATCATTCGGTTCTGTCACAAGATGGGGTTTAAAGGATTTAAGGAATTTCAGAAATCGCTGTTATATGAACTGGCGATCCGCAAGGAAACCGACCGGAAACGTTTTGAAGATATCAAAGAAGAGGACAGTCTGGAAGAAATTGTGGATAAGGTGACCTATAAAACGATCAGCTCTCTGGAAAATACGCGAAAGCTGATCGATATGCAGGTGCTGGAAAAATGTGTGAATCTCTTGATCGAAAGCAGCGCAGTTTACTTATATGGTCTTGGGTCATCGCTGTTGGTAGCGCGGGATGCGTATTTAAAATGGCTTCGAATCAATAAAGAATGTTTCATCTGCGATGATGTGCATGCGCAGTATTTACAGGCGATGAACATGAAAAAGGGCAGCGTGGCGATGATTATCAGTTATTCTGGTATGACGCAGGAAATGATCACCTGTGCGGAAATCATCCGGGACAAGGGACTGCCGATTATCCTGATTTCCAGGCTGGATGATTCCCCACTTACAAGGCTGGCGGATTATAATCTATGTGTCGCTTCTACGGAAGTTTTGATTCGACACGGCGCGATGTCATCGAGAATTTCACAGTTGAATATGATTGATATTTTATATACCGCATACATCCGGCATAACTTCGAAGAAAACATGCAGCAGTTGAAGCGGACACATATCCGAAAGCAGGAATCGCCGGAAAGCTAGAAGGGAGGACGAATGGAGCAGCGTTATGAACAGCTTGAAACTGAAAAAAGAAATGAGCGGACGGAACACATTGATGAATGCACAACCTTGGAAATTCTGGAACTGATCAATGTAGAGGACGGAAAAGTTGCCAAAGCAGTAGAAAAAGCGCTGCCGCAGATTGTGGACGCCGTAGAGGTGATTTGCAGCCGCTTCGAAAAGGGAGGACATCTGATTTACATCGGGGCGGGAACCTCCGGACGGCTGGGCATTTTGGATGCAGCAGAATGTATTCCGACCTTTGGGGTTTCGCCGGAGATCGTACAGGGCTATATCGCAGGCGGTGACCGAGCGCTGCGGACACCTGTGGAGGGCTGCGAGGATGACGGTTCTCTCGGCAGGAGGATTATCATAGAACATCAGATCGGCGCAAACGATACCGTCGTCGGGATCAGCGCGAGCGGAAGTGCCAGATTTGTGATCGAAGCCCTTCAGGAAGCCAAAGACAGAAACGCCGCGACGGTGGCGGTGGTCAATGCGAGTAACAGCCCGTTGGCCGCGGAAGCGGATGTGTCGATCGAAGTGATTACAGGACCGGAGGTTATCAGCGGTTCGACGAGAATGAAAGCCGGAACAGCGCAGAAACTGGTGCTAAATATGCTGTCAACCGCATCCATGATCAAGATGGGCAAGGTATACGGAAACCTGATGGTCGATTTAAAAGCGACCAATCGTAAGCTTCGGGCGAGGGCAAGACGGATCTTCTGTGCGGTGACCGGAGAAAACGAAACGGAAGCGGAACGGTTTCTCGATCTGGCTGAGGGCGATACCAAGCTGGCGATTTTGATGGCGGTGTCGGGTTATGACAGACAGGCTGCACAGAGCGCGCTGGATGGCTGTAACGGCTTCCTGGGAAAGGCGCTGCAGGCGATCCATAAAGAGAGGGAATGCGAATGAAGAAAAAGAGATCGTGGAAACAGCTGAAAAAAGACATCTACCGGGCAAGAGCGATCTATCTGATGATTTTGCCGGTCGTTGTGTGGTTTCTGCTGTTTCAGTACTGGCCGATGACGTGGCTGTCCATTTCCTTTTTTGATTACAATTTATATCTCGGGTTTGTAGGGAGTAAATTTGTCGGATTTCAGAACTTTATCAAGTTTTTCACAGGGATGGATTTCTGGAGACTGATGCGAAATGTACTGTTGCTGAACTTTTACGCATTGCTGGTAGGCTTCCCGGCACCAATTATTTTCGCACTGTTTCTGAATGAAATGCGGTCGGCAAAGGTGAAAAAAGTCATCCAGACAGTCAGCTTCCTGCCGTATTTTATCTCGATGGTCGCGTTTGTGTCGTTGGTGACGGAATTTTTGTCCCCGTCCACCGGACTTTCGGCGGATATTCTGAAATTCTTCGGAAAAGAACCGATTTATTTCTTGGGAGATGCGAAATATTTCCGGACAATCATGGTATTTTCCGGCATCTGGCAGACGATGGGGTACAGCGCAATTGTATATCTGTCGGCGTTGACGGCTGTGGATGTGAATCTGTATGAGGCGGCGATGGTGGACGGAGCGAACCGTTGGAACCGGCTGATTCATATCACGATTCCATGTATTATGCCGACAATTGTGGTGATGTTCATTTTACGAATCGGTTCCCTGATCAATGCCAATTTCGAGAAAATTTATCTGTTCCAGAATTCGGCAAACCTGGAGGTTTCCGAGGTCATCCAGACTTGGGTTTATAAACGGGGCATGGTGAAATATGATTACAGCATGGGAACGACGGCAGGGTTGTTTAACGGAATTGTTGCACTGATCCTTGTCGTGATGGCGAACCGGTTGAGCAAACGCTATTCCGATTCGGCGGGAATCTGGTAAAGGAGGATGTAAGATGCTGCACAGCAAAATGACAAAAATGGATTACGTAATAGAAGCTGTTCTGATCGTCATCGGCGCAATTGTCTGTATCTGCATTCTGTACCCGATCCTGAATATTCTGGCGATTTCCATCAGCGCGGACGGACCGGTGCTGCGGCATGATGTCAGGCTGATTCCGCAGGGATTTACGCTAAAAGCCTATAAAGATATTCTGAAGAATGAGAGTATTTTGCGGGCATTTGGAAATTCCATTTTTATCACAGGTGTAGGCGTGGTCTGCAGCCTTGCGGCTACTTATCTTGCAGCGTATCCGATCGCCTGCTGCGAATTTCCGGGAAAGAAAATTTATAATGTTTTTGTCCTGATTCCGATGTGGTTTCAGGGCGGCATGGTTCCTTCCTATCTGTGTGTGCAGAAGCTGGGACTAATCAACAGCTACTGGGCACTGATACTGACGGCGTTGATTTCTTCCTATCATGTGCTGATCTTGACGAGTTTTCTTCGGGGCATTCCGAGAGAACTGTTGGAATCGGCGAGGATGGACGGAGCCGGGGAGTTTCGAGTCATGTTGCAGGTAGTTGCACCTCTGGCAAAGGCGTCGTTTGCGACGATCGGTCTGTGGGTAATTGCGGGACACTGGAACGCGTACTTTGGCCCGTTATTATATATCACTAAATCAGAACGCTTTACGCTACAGCAGGTACTGAGGGAAATCGTACTGGAAGCAAATGCGGCGCAGATGGATCTCGGAACAGCGAGAGGCGGACAGGTTTCTGTCAATATCGCAGATCAGATCCGGTACGGTGTTTTGATCGTTTCTATGGTACCGATGATGGTTATTTATCCATTCGTCCAGAAATATTTTGTAAAAGGTGTTACGCTGGGCGCAGTCAAAGGATAAACACACAATTTTCTATGACAGGAGGATGAGTATGAGGAAAAAGACAGTGGCAAGAATGATGAGCGCGGTTATAACAGGCAGCATGATAATTTCTCTGGCAGCCTGCGGCAGCAGTTCTGCACCGACAGCAGAAAGCGCACCGGTAGAAAGTGTTGCAGCTTCGACAGAAGCCGAAACGACTGAAGAAACTACAAATACGGAACCGTTGGAATTTTCCTATTACGGTCCGATCTGGAAGCCGTATCAGGAATCTACACCGATTTTTGACGAGCTGATGAAACGCACGAATACGACGATCGACTTCGAATGGGTCAGCAACGATGCGTTAGAGACACAGCTTGCGTCCAAGGTTGCATCCGGCGATCTGCCCGACGTCATCAGCGGCGGTACTTCTGCAGCACCCGGCATACAGGATCTGATCAAACAGGGCGTTATTGTACCGATCACGGATTATTTGGAAAAGGATATGCCCAATTATGTGCGCTTCCTGGAGGGTAACGATTATCTGACGCTGACCAACTATGAAGACGGCGAAATTTATGGCTTCGGTCTTGTCATGGATGTTCCGCCCGCATTCAGTACTGCAATCCGTACAGACTGGTTGGAAAAACTGAATCTGGAAATGCCGAAGACTTGGGAGGATTGGGTAACGGTATGGAAAGCCTTTGCAAAAGAGGATGCAAACGGCAACGGTGACCCAAACGATGAAGTGCCGTTTGCAGTTTCCCATCAGTTCTTTAAATTCGTGCTGAATATGTTTGGCATGCAGTCAAACGGTGAGTTCTCCGTGGTAGACGGAGAGTATTTGTACGATCCGGAAAATCCAAATTATGAAAAATTCCTAGACAGCATGAGAGAGCTGTATGCGGAAGGAATTTTACCGAAAGAATTTGTAACGCTGGAAGGCGCGGACTTTAATACTTTGGGCGCAAGCAACACGCTCGGTTCCTATGTAGGATATGCGGAATATTCGAAAAACTACACTATTTCCTGCCGCGAGCTGGATGAAGACGCATTTTATCAGTGCGTGATTCCAATTCCTGGACCGGACGGCGCGCAGAATATCCCGGCGCGTGCAAAGGTTTCTTCCACGACCTATATCACCGTAAAGGCGCTGCAGGAAGGCAAGTTGGAACGGATTTTACAGTTCTTCGATTATGTATACAGCGACGAGGGCATTGAGCTGACCAATTATGGTATTGAGGGCACAAACTTTGAAATGGTTGATAACAAGCCTACTCTGGTTCCTCCTTACAACGAGAGCTTTGCAGTTGCAAGAGAAAACGGTCTGATACCGAGTACGATCCCATTCTGCTTTACAGAAGATGTTTACATGCAGATTCTGATGGGCGGCGTGACCTATGACGAACTGGAAGATTCCGGTCAGACCTTTATCGACGGTATGACAATCAACGAGCCTTATTATTATGACGAGCCCCCTGTAATTCAGACGGAAGCCTATGCGGATCATTTCGATCTTTTAGAGCAGCAGGTAGCGCTACGCGACAAATACATCATGGGGCAGATTAGCAAGGACGATTATAACAGCGGTTATGAAAAACTCAAACAGGGTGGATTAAACAATGTGATCGAACAGAGTAAGGAAGCTTATCAGAAAATTAGCGCACAGTAAAGATACATAAAAGAGGTGCTTATGCGGACAGTATTGGGACTTGACAGAATCGGGGAATATGATCGGCTGTTTACTGGAAAACGGATCGGACTAATTACGAATTATTCCGGTGTGGACAGTAGCTGGAACTTAAATATCGATCTGTTCCTGAAAAAAGGATATCAGCTGGTGAAGCTTTTTACCCCGGAGCACGGACTGTTCGGCAGTGGAGCTGGGGAGGCGGTAGCAAATGCCGCCTTCCCCGGCAGCAATATCCCGATTATCTCTCTTTTTGGGGAAAAGGATAAGCAGCGTCCGTCAAAGGAAGAACTGGAAGGTATCGACCTTCTGATATATGACATTCAGGACGTCGGGCTTCGGTATTATACCTATATTTATACGATGACCTATTGTATGGAAGCGGCAGCAGAGCTTGGAATCCAATTTATCGTGCTAGATCGTCCTAACCCGCTCGGCAACCGGATTATAGCGGGTGGTGTGATTGAACCGGACTGCGCCTCCTTTATCGGGGATTACGGACTGCCGATGCGTTACGGGATGACACCGGGGGAGGTTGGAAATTATTTTATCGCATATCGAAATCTGTCGCTGGATTATATGGTAATTAAACTGAAGGAATACGGCAGGGACATGCTGTTTCCCCAAACCAGACAGCCGTGGAATGTACCGTCTCCAGCGCTCCCGGATTTTACCTGCACGATCTGCTATTCCGGCGGATGTGCGGTCGGCGCATCCAATATCAGCGAGGGCAGGGGAACGCCGCATCCGTTTCTGACTTATGGCGCACCTTATATCGATATGGATGAATTTTACGAAGCGCTTTTACCGTGGGTGGATCGCGAGAAGCTGCTGATCCGCAAAAAGGCATTCACGCCGTCGGAACGCAAATATATCGGAGAAATCTGTTACGGAATTGAGTTGATGCCATTGTGCGATACCTATGATTTTATTCCGCTGTCGATGCGAATATTAAAAGCTGCAGCTGACCTGTATCCTAACGATTTTGAACTTGTAAAAGCGGCGGACGGTCAGATGCATATCAGCCGTGTGACCGGAAGCCATGAGATGGAACGCGTCTTGGAGGGCAAAAAGGATCTGGACAGCCTTCTGACGGAATGGGACGCTCAGAGCAAGGTATTTGCGGAAGCGACAGAGCAGTATCGAATCTATCGTTAAAACTGTTAGAATTGGCGGGAAGTATCACGGATGATAAAGTGATATGGCAGGACACTCAAGGGAGTGTCAATGGAGGATACAGATCATGAAATTATCGACGACGATCAACTTTTTTACCTATGAGGATGACGGCAGCTATTCTGCCTATTATTATGATCTTGAACACTATGCGAAGCTGGGATTTTCCTATCTGGACTCAATTTTTTGCTCAGCGGACGCACCTTTTTCACCACTTTGGACCAATCACTACGAGGACTGGGCGTATAAAATCCGGAAAAAGGCGGACGAACTGGGAATCACCTTTGTACAGACACATGTACCGTTTTACAATTTCTGCGATCCGAAAAAGGGCGTGAACGAGAATACAGAAGAAATTGTACGCCGTTCCATTGTCTGTACGAATATTCTCGGTGCGCACTGGACGGTATCGCATCCCGGAACGGCATATGCGGACAGTTTGATCGTAGACGGCTCGAAAAAGCAGAATCTGGAATATTTTTCCAGAAATCTGGAATTTGCAAAGAAGAATGACGTCGGAATTTGCATTGAGAACATGGCAGATTTTCCGGGACAGGGCTTTAAGCGGAGCTACTGCGCGACGGTGGAAGAGCTGGCAGACCTTGTGGATACGCTGCACAAAACCTATGATAATGTCGGAATCTGCTGGGATTTCGGACATGCCAATCTGGTCTATTCCAATCAGGTTCCGTGCCTGAACTATCTCGGAAGTCGAATCAAAGTGACGCATGTACATGACAACATGGGACTGGAGGATGAGCATCGCGCTCCGTTTCTGGGAAATGTCAAATGGGACAAAATTATGCCCGCACTGGCGCACTGTGGCTATGAGGGCAATTTCAGCTTTGAGGTAAAACGTCTTGCGGCGGACGTGCCGGAGCACATCAAGGATGCGTACTGGAAGTATATGAAGACGACGGGGGAATATCTGCTGTCGATGGCAAAATAAGGTTTGTGAATAAAAAGAAAAACGAAAGGGGAC
Source organism: Gallintestinimicrobium sp. (assembly GCF_046968865.1). Taxonomy (NCBI): domain Bacteria; kingdom Bacillati; phylum Bacillota; class Clostridia; order Lachnospirales; family Lachnospiraceae; genus Gallintestinimicrobium; species Gallintestinimicrobium sp. The sequence goes on from NZ_JBKVPW010000009.1 coordinate 13,064, forward strand.
GAATCGGGCGGTTCGTTCTCTTTTTTTAGTAATAGGATGATTGTACATTCTATTGTATGGCTGGAAAAGTTACAGACATAAAGCCGTCAAAGCGTTCACCCCAACAGAAATCCTTGACGGAATCCAGGTCGGCGATTATAATAAAATGGATTATGGGAATTCCAATGTTGCCGGCAAAATGCGCCGGTCGGATGGGAGAACAGATGATAAAGAGTATGACGGGATTTGGCAGATGTGAGATCTGCGAGGATAACCGCAAATTTACAGTGGAGATGAAATCGGTCAATCACCGGTATCTGGACGTGAATTTAAAGATGCCAAAGAAGCTGAATTTCTTCGAAGCTGCGATCCGCAATCTTTTGAAAGAGTACATCCAGCGAGGCAAGGTGGATGTTTTTATCACCTACGAGGATCTCGGGCAGGAGAAGGTCAGCATTCGTTATAATAAGGATGTGGCTGCGAAGTATCTGGATTATTTAAGACAGATGTCGGCGGATTTCGGACTGGAAGACGACACGAAGCTGTCTTCCCTTGCGCGGTTTCCGGAAGTATTTTCGATGGAAGAGGAAGAACCGGACGAAGAGGGAATCTGGAAGACGTTAGAAAAGGCGCTGCGCTCGGCGGCAGAGGGCTTTGTCACTGCGAGAGTGCGCGAGGGGGAGGCGTTAAAGACCGATCTGTGCGCAAAGCTCGACGAGATGAAAGGCTATGTGGATTTTATCGAAGAGCGTTCTCCGCAGATTGTTTCGGAATACCGTCAGAAACTGACCCAGCGGGTACAGGAGCTGCTCGGCGACGTCAAGGCAGACGAGAGCCGCCTGCTGACAGAAGTTACGGTTTATGCAGACAAAATCTGTGTGGATGAAGAGATTGTGCGCCTGCAGAGTCATATTTCTGCAATGAAAAAATCTCTGACAGATGGTGGAAGCATCGGCAGAAAGCTGGATTTTCTGGCACAGGAAATGAACCGCGAAGCAAACACGATCCTGTCCAAAACGACCGATCTGGAGCTGTCCAACTGCGGAATCGAGTTAAAGACGCTGATCGAAAAGGTACGCGAGCAGATTCAGAATATCGAGTAAAGGCGGAAACAGGATTGAGCCAGTTTATACATATCGGTTTTGGCAATATTGTCAATACGGATAAAATCATTGCAGTGGTCAGCCCGGATTCGGCACCGGTCAAGCGTCTCGTACAAAAGGCGAGGGAGACCGGAAATGCAGTGGATGCCACCCAGGGCAGACGAACGAAGGCGGTTCTTGTGATGGAAAACAGTCAGTTGATTTTGTCGGCGCTGCTGCCGGAGACGATTGCGGCGAGGGCTCAGCTGCCGCAGGATACGCAGCCGTCTGCAGAGGAGGAAAAACAGGATGAATCATAGAGGATTGCTGGTCGTAGTGTCCGGCTTTTCCGGCGTCGGAAAGGGTACGCTGGTCAAAAAGCTCGTGACAGAATGTGACAATTATGCACTTTCCGTATCCATGACGACAAGAAAGCCGAGAGAGGGAGAAATCGACGGCGTTTCTTATTTTTTCGTGGATCACGATACGTTTGAACAGACGATTGCACAGGATGGACTTGTGGAATACGCAAGCTATGTGGGCAATTATTATGGCACGCCGAAGGCATGGGTCGAAGAGCAGCGCAACAGCGGCAAGGACGTTGTGCTCGAAATCGAAGTGCAGGGCGCACTGAAAGTAAAGGAAAAGTTTCCGGACGCAGTGCTGATTTTTGTGCTGCCCCCGTCTGCAAAGGAGCTAAAGCGCCGACTGGAGGGCCGCGGAACGGAAACACAGGACGTGGTTTTAAAGCGTCTTTCCCGCGCAGAGGAAGAATCTGCGTTTGTAGAGCAGTATGATTATATTGTAGTCAATGACGATCTGGGAGCGTGCATGGAGGCGGTCAACGGGATTGTCCGTGCAGAGCATCAGCGCCCGAATCTGAATTTGGAGCATATTACAAACTTAAAGGAAGAGCTGAACGCTCTCGTGAAAGGAGAAAATTAACATGTTACATCCTTCTTATTCTGATCTGATGAAAGTCGTAAACAGCGAGGTAGAACCCGGCGAAGAGAAGATTGTAAACAGCCGTTATTCCATCGTAATGGCAACAGCAAAAAGAGCAAGACAGATCATAGGCGGACATGAGCCGATGGTAAAGGTAAAGCCCGGCGAGAAGCCGCTTTCCATCGCTGTAGATGAGCTCAATCAGGGCAAGATCAAGATCCTCGGCGAGGAAGAGGAAGAAGATTAAATCTCCTGGAAAGGAACAACATATGCAGATTTTATTTGTATCCCTGGGTTGTGATAAGAACCTGGTGGACACGGAAATGATGCTCGGTCAGCTGGCGGAAAAGGGCTATACCTTTACCGATGATGAGGCGGAAGCGGACATTGCGGTTGTCAACAGCTGCTGTTTTATCGGCGACGCCAAGGAAGAGAGCATCAACACGATTCTGCAGCTTGCAGAATTGAAAACGGAAGGACAGTTAAAGGCGCTGATCGTCTGCGGCTGTCTGGCACAGCGTTACAAAGATGAAATTCAGACGGAAATTCCGGAGGTGGATGCGATCATCGGCACGACGGCGATTGATATGATCGTAGAAACTGTCGATTCCGTCCTGGCAGGAAAAAGCGAGAATCATCTCGAAGATATCGACCGCGCCTGCGTTTACGGGGTTCCGAGAAGTGTTACGACAGGCGGACATTTTGCGTATCTGAAAATCGCAGAGGGCTGTAATAAGAGATGCACCTACTGCGTTATTCCCTCTGTGCGCGGTAATTACCGATCGATTCCGATGGAGTCCCTCGTGCGCGAGGCAAAAAAGCTGGTGGAAAACGGTGCGAAGGAGCTGATTTTAGTCGCACAGGAGACGACCGTTTACGGCATCGACCTTTACGGGGAAAAGATGCTGCCGGAGCTCCTGCGCAAGCTTTGCACGATCGAAGGGCTTGTCTGGATTCGCCTGCTTTACTGTTATCCGGAAGAAATTACAAAAGAGCTGATTCAGGTCATGAAGGAGCAGCCGAAAGTCTGTCACTACCTGGATATGCCGATTCAGCATGCATCCGATAAAATTCTTGCGAAAATGGGACGCAAAACCCGAAAAGAAGAGCTGGAAGGGATTATTGCAAAGCTTCGGGAAGAAATCCCGGACATCTGTCTGCGTACAACATTGATTTCAGGTTTCCCCGGAGAAACGGAAAAAGACCATGAAGAGCTGTTGGATTTTGTCAATCGGATGGAATTCGACCGCCTTGGTGTTTTCCCATATTCTCAGGAAGAAAATACGCCCGCCGCAGAGATGCCGGATCAGGTGGAGGAATCCGTGAAGCTGGAGCGTCAGGCGGAAATCATGGAGCTGCAGCAGGATATCGCGTTTGACAAGGACGAATCCATGATCGGACGCTCGCTGCTTGCGATGATCGAGGGCAAGGTGGCGGACGAAAACGCTTATGTGGCGAGAACCTACCGCGATGCGCCCAATGTGGACGGATATCTGTTTATCAACACTTCCAGAGAACTGATGACGGGAGATTTTGTACAGGCAAGAGTTACAGGCGCTTATGAATACGATCTGATAGGAGAATTGGAAGATGAATTTACCAAATAAACTGACGATGGCGAGAGTCATCATGATTCCGTTTTTTGTTATTTTTATGCTGACTGGATGGGGTGGAGAGGCCTCTAAATGGATCAGCCTTGCAATTTTTATTGTGGCAAGTCTGACGGATCTGCTGGACGGTCACATCGCAAGGAAGCATAACCTGGTTACCAACTTCGGTAAATTTATGGATCCGCTGGCAGATAAGCTGCTGGTGTGTTCTGCAATGATCTGTCTGGTGGAAATGGGACGGATTCCCGCATGGATCGTTATCGTGATCATCAGCCGTGAATTTATCATCAGCGGCTTCCGCCTGATCGCTTCTGACAACGGACGCGTGATTGCAGCAAGCTACTGGGGCAAGTTCAAAACGACGTTCCAGATGGTTATGATCTGTCTGATGATTGCCAATATCGAAGCGCTGTCCGTATTGACCACGATTGTAATGTGGGTGGCGCTGGTGCTGACAGTGGTATCTCTGGTAGATTATCTGATGAAAAACAAAGACGTGCTCAAAGACCAGCACTGATCAGGATAAAAGTTCTGCTTTGCCGTAATGTGGCTTTTGCAGAGTACTTTTATGAATTTTAGGAAAAGACAGGCGCGCTGCGCATGACGCTTTTTTATGACAATAGAATGCTCGCAGAGCGTGCATTCATTGTTTGCGCATGTGCCGCGCGCCTGAGCTGTTATATGGAAAAACGGAAAATACAGCGCAGGATTTCCGAAAACGCAGACAGGAGGAAGATTGAAAAATAAAATTTTTCAATCACGAGATTTGTGTCTGCGCGCACTTGACACAAACTCGACATGAGCAAAAAACGTGCGCAGAAATGAGGAAAATTATGACAGTAGAATTGATTTCAGTCGGAACAGAGATTTTACTGGGAAATATCGTAAATACGAACGCGGCGTGGCTGTCGGAGCAGTGTGCGCGGCTGGGGCTTTCCTGCTATTATCAGAGTGTAGTCGGCGACAACGCGGTGCGCTTAAAGGAGCAGATACAGCAGGCGCTGAACCGTTCGGATATCGTTATTTTGACAGGCGGACTGGGACCTACGACGGATGACCTGACCAAAGAGACTGCAGCGCAGCTGATGGGGAAAGGTCTGGTGATGGATATGCACAGCCTGGAACGCGTCGAGGCATATTTTAAGGCGCGCAGGATCGAAATGACCGAAAATAACAAAAAACAGGCGCTCTGCCCGGAGGGAGCGATGGTGCTCGACAACGATAACGGTACAGCACCGGGACTGATTCTGGAAGAAAACGGAAAGCGTATGATTTTATTGCCCGGTCCTCCGAACGAGTTGCATCCGCTGTTTGAGCAGCAGGTAAAACCGTATTTACAGAAGCTCAGTCCGGAAATTTTCTATTCCCGCACAGTAAAGCTGTGTGGAATCGGCGAGAGCAAGGCTGCAGCGATGATTCAGGATATGATCGATGCGCAGACGAATCCGACGATCGCGCCCTATGCCAAAACCGGCGAGGTACATCTGCGTGTGACTGCCCGTGCAAAAGATGAGCAGGAGGGCAAAAAGCTGGTGAAGCCAGTTATACGCGAGCTGAAAAAACGCTTCGGTGAAATGGTTTACACGACAAAGGAAGAGCGGACGCTGGAAGAAGCGGTTGTGAAGCTGCTAAAGAAAAATAAGATGAGCATTACCTGTGCGGAATCCTGCACCGGAGGCCTTCTGGCTGGCAGAATTGTCAATGTGGCGGGAGCATCCTCCGTGTTCCAGACCGGTTATGTGACCTACGCGAATCAGGCGAAACGACGGCTCCTTGGCGTAAAAAAGAGCACGTTAAGGGAATTCGGTGCGGTCAGCACGCAGACGGCAAAGGAGATGGCCTCCGGCGCGCTTGCGGCGGCGAAGGCAGACGTCGCGGTATCGATCACCGGAATCGCAGGGCCAGACGGAGGAACGGCACGCAAGCCAGTCGGACTGGTTTATATCAGCTGCAGCGTGCAGGGACATACGATCGCGCAGGAATATCGATTTTCCGGAAACCGTGAAAAAATTCGCGACAATGCGGTATCCGCAGCGCTGACGCTGACGCGGCGCTGTATTTTGGAGAATTGTTCGAAAAAGGAGTGATCGAGGATGAAGAAGCACCAGAATCACCGTTATTTTACGGCTGTCTGCATCGCCTCGGCAATCTTTGCAGTTCTGCTATGCCTCGCCCTGTTCCTGATTGTAACGGGTGACCGCTCGGAGCTTGAACGTGTGGAGGCACAGGCGGCAGTCTTTCTGGAACAGATGGAGCAGGCGGCGGACTCTGCAAGGCAGAGCGCTCTTGCAGATGCACAGGACAATTTTGAAAATTCGATGCCGGGGATGCCAGATGCTTCGTCAGGCATACAGCCTGGTCCGGCGGACTCTGCCTCCGGCAAATCCACGGATGAAACCTATGTTCCGTCTGCGGACGATGAGTATTATGAAAAAATCACGGATGCGATTCGCGATGACCTCCCTTACGGCGTGGAGTGGCAGGAGTGTGATTTGAGCCGCAAGCAGGAGGATGCGTCGTTTTATGCGTTGTATCCGAAGCTGACCGGTGAGATCAGGAATCGGGATTATTTGAATGAAATCATCGAAAAGCAGGCGCTTCTTTATAAAAATTACTGTCAGATGTACGTCGAACAGGCGGGCTTTGATTCCTGTCACATCCAGTGCTTTGGCTATGTCACGAACATGGACAGCGAGCATCTGAGTGTTGTGTTCGATCAGAAGTTTTATCTGAATAACCAGAGCATGCCGGGACTGTCTGCGATCAATATCGATGTGGAGACAGGGACAATCCTGAAAAAAGAACAACAGTTTAACTATTCGACGCGACTGGCAGAACGATTCCGCAAACAGTGCCAAAAACAGAACGGTCTGGAACTGTCAGAAAACGAGTGGCCGACGGAGATGCTCCGGAAGCTTCTTTCCTCGGATGGAGGTATTTTCTTCTATACGCCGGTCGGCCTGGAAATCGGGTTTAACTATAATGGCGTGAACAATCAGTTTGGATGGATGACGGCGACGATAAAGGACTACGAGGAATATCTGAAAAAAATGTAAAACAGCAGGGGAGCGCCGATTCCGTTATGGAGCGTGGGCGATCCCCTGCGTTGAAGATTTATAGCATTGCGCCGAAATCGGTCACGATCACCTGTCCCGTGATGGCGCGGGATTCGTCACTTGCGAAGAAAAGGATCACGTTGGCAACATCCTCTGCGGTGCAGGACGGTGTCTTTAAATTGCTGTGAGCAGCCATTGCGCCGATCATATCCGGGTCGAGCACGGCAGGATCAGTTCCGGTCGTCATCGGTGTGATGATATTCCCGGGGCAGATCGCATTGCAGCGGATGCCGGTCTGCTGGAAACGGAGCGCAGTGTGCTTGGTCACACCGATCACGGCAGCCTTGGAAGCGACATAAGCGGCCCCACCGCAGCCTTTTACGCCTGCTACGGAAGCGACGTTGACGATCGAAGCGCCCGACTGCATTCGTCTGGCAGCAGCACGCATACAGCGCATGGTTCCTTTCTGGTTTGTCTCAACAATGCGGTCGAGATCTTCATCCAAAAAGCGGTCGATTGGTTTTAAGCCGGTTTCCAGAATTCCGGCATTGTTGATGAGAATATCAATTTTACCGTATTTTTTCAGGACCAGCTCCATGAGCCGTTCGGGATCCTCCGGTTTGGAAATATCGGTGGAAACAGCAAAAGCTTCGCCGCCGGCGGCTTTAATTTCCTCGGCAACCTTCGTCAGGGCGGCCTCCCTGCGGGCGGTGATGACAACAACAGCCCCCTCTTTTGCAAACAATTTGGCGGTCGCTTCCCCGACACCGGAATTTCCGCCGGTGATGACAGCTACTTTTCCTTTCAAACGATCCATACAGTACCCTCCTTGTCTGTTTGATAATTTTATTATACTATTTTCAGACAGGGGAGGCAATCCTGAACTGTACCGCAAAAGATACCGGGGAAAGGCTGTTCAGACCGGTGTTTTTATGATATGCTGAAAAAACAGACTGCTATTCATACGAAGAATTTCTGGGGAAATGCATGCCGCGCATGAACCGTAACTTCTGTTATTGACAAAATCGAACAAATGTTTTATGATAATACCAGAACATCCGTTCTTGTGTAGAAGGAGACAGCATGGAAAGAGAAGAAAAATTAAAAGCGCTCGACGCAGCGATTGCAAAGCTTGAAAAAGAATATGGCAAGGGAGCAGTGATGAAGCTCGGTGACCCTGCCTCTCAGATGAATGTGGAGACGATCCCGACCGGTTCCCTGAGCCTGGATATTGCACTGGGACTGGGCGGAATCCCTAAGGGACGTGTTATCGAGATCTACGGACCGGAATCCAGTGGTAAGACGACAGTTACCCTGCATATGATCGCAGAAGTACAGAAAAACGGCGGAATCGCCGGATTTATCGACGCAGAGCATGCGCTCGACCCTGTTTATGCGAAGAATATCGGTGTAGATATCGATAACCTTTATATTTCCCAGCCGGACAATGGTGAACAGGCACTGGAAATCGCGGAGACGATGGTTCGCTCCGGCGCGATCGATATCGTTGTTGTGGACTCTGTTGCGGCTCTGGTACCTAAGGCGGAGATCGAGGGCGACATGGGCGACAGCCATGTAGGCTTGCAGGCGCGCTTGATGTCCCAGGCACTGAGAAAGCTGACCGGTGTCATCAGCAAATCCAACTGTACCGTGGTATTTATCAACCAGCTGCGTGAGAAGGTCGGCGTTATGTTCGGTAACCCTGAGACAACGACTGGCGGACGTGCGTTGAAATTCTACGCTTCGATCCGTATGGATGTGCGCAGAATCGAATCCTTAAAGCAGGGCGGTGAAGTGGTCGGCAACCGTACCCGTGTCAAAGTCGTTAAAAACAAGATTGCGCCTCCGTTCAAGGAAGCGGAATTCGATATCATGTTCGGAGAAGGTATTTCCGTTGTCGGGGATATCCTGGATCTGGCAGCGAACATCAACGTCGTGAACAAGAGCGGCGCATGGTATGCTTACGAGGGCAATAAGATCGGTCAGGGACGTGAGAATGCCAAAAGCTACTTAAAGGACCATCCGGACATCTGCGAGGAGATCGAGGAGAAGGTACGCGAGCATTACGGCCTGAAGAGAAAAACACCTGCAGACGCAGCAGCAAAGTCTGAGAAAGCTGCGACAGGCAAAGTAGAGAAGTCTGGTGCAGACGCAAAAGAACAGAGCCTGACAGAAAAGGAGTAAGACGTACATGACAGTGACCCGGATAGAAGAATTGTCCCGGTCCCGCTGCAAAATATATTTAGAGGACAGTTTCGCCTTTGTATTATACAAAGGCGAACTTCGTTTATACGGGGTGCGGGAACAGGAAGAGCTTTCAGAAGAATCCTATCGGGAGATTATGCAGGAGGTGCTGCCCAAACGGGCGACGCTGCGCTGTATGAATCTTTTGCAGAGCAGAGCGTATACGGAGAGCAAACTGCGCAGCAAATTAAAAGAGGGCGGTTATCCGCAGGAAAGCATCGACAGCGCGATCGCTTATGTAAAATCCTATCATTATGTGGATGATCTGCAGTTTGCAAAGGATTACATCGTTAATCAGGCGGGGAAAAAGAGCAGACGCGTGCTGGAACAGGATTTGATCGCAAGAGGCGTTTCGAGGGATGAAATAGAAGCAGCATTTGCAGAAGCGGCAGAAAAGGGGGATGGACCGGACGAACTTGCGCTCGCGCGGATGTGGCTTGCCAAAAAGCGTTACGATCCTGCGCAGGCAGACTTTGCAGAGAAACGAAAGGCGGCGGCTTTTCTGTATCGCAAGGGCATCAGTGCGGAAACCGTCAGAAAAGCCATGGAGCTGGCGGATGAACTGTAACTACCGGGGCACCGATTTGTGCAGAATGGCACGGAATTACTTGACATCTGTAGTGGAATTGTATAAAATTGAGATGTTGTAAAATTGTTTATAAGAATGGGAATGAACATTCTATAACTGATATTGCACAATGAAAATTAAATAAGGAGGTGCTCCTGGAATGATGGTGCCAATCGTTATAACAGCAATTGTTACCCTGCTGATTGCTGTTCCGGTTACCGCACTGATCGCCTCTGCGCAATGTAAAAAGGGAATTGAGCAGAAGATCGGCAATGCGGATGACAAAGCCAGAGAAATCATTGATGAAGCGTTAAAGACTGCAGAAGCGAAGAAACGGGAAGGACTGCTGGAGGTGAAGGAGGAATCCATTCGTACCAAGAACGAACTGGATCGCGAGATCAAGGAACGCAGAGCCGAGGTTACCCGGTACGAACGCCGCGTGCAGCAGAAGGAAGAGAACATCGACAAGAAGACCGATGCGATCGAGAAGAAAGAAGCTTATCTGGCGAAGCGGGAAGAGGAGATGCGGAAGCAGAAGGAAGAGATTTCCCGATTGAACGAGCAGCGTGTCCAGGAACTGGAAAGAATCTCTGGTTTGACCTCCGACCAGGCAAAGGAATATTTGCTGAAAATTGTTGAAGATGATGTGAAGCATGAATCGGCCAAGATGATCAAGGAAATGGAACATCGGGCCAAAGAGGAAGCTGACAAGAAAGCGAAAGAATATGTGGTCAATGCGATTCAGAAATGTGCTGCAGATCATGTATCCGAAGCGACGATTTCTGTCGTACAGCTTCCAAGCGATGAAATGAAGGGGCGTATCATCGGACGGGAAGGACGTAATATCCGTACCCTTGAAACCCTGACCGGCGTTGATCTGATTATCGACGACACACCGGAAGCAGTTGTGCTTTCCGGCTTCGATCCGATCCGCAGAGAGGTTGCGCGGATTGCACTGGAGAAGCTGATTGTAGATGGACGGATCCATCCTGCCAGAATTGAAGAGATGGTAGAAAAGGCACAGCGTGAAGTAGAGACAATGATTAAAGAAGAGGGCGAAGCCGCTGTACTGGAAGTCGGCGTACACGGTATTCATCCGGAACTTGTCAGACTGTTAGGTAAGATGAAATTCAGGACGAGCTACGGTCAGAACGCATTGAAGCATTCGATCGAGGTAGCACATCTGTCCGGTCTGCTTGCTGCAGAACTGGGACTGGATGTCCGTCTTGCAAAACGTGCAGGTCTGCTGCATGATATCGGTAAGGCAGTGGATCACGAAATGGAAGGCTCTCATATTCAGCTGGGCGCTGAGCTCTGTCGGAAATACAAAGAGTCCGCGACAGTCATCAATGCGGTGGAATCCCACCACGGCGATGTAGAGCCGACCTCTCTGATTGCCTGTATCGTACAGGCTGCTGATACAATTTCTGCAGCTCGTCCGGGTGCAAGAAGAGAGACGCTGGAAACCTATACCAGCAGACTGAAACAATTAGAAGACATTTCCAACAATTTCAAAGGTGTAGATAAATCCTTTGCCATTCAGGCGGGCAGAGAGGTTCGGGTTATGGTAGTTCCTGAGCAGATTTCCGATGCGGATATGGTACTCCTGGCACGGGATATTTCCAAGCAGATCGAAGCAGAGCTGGAATATCCGGGACAGATCAAGGTCAATGTGATCAGAGAGAGCCGCGTAACGGACTACGCAAAATAAGTAACGCTAAAAGGCGCGAAACCTATGTAAATATATTATTTACAAGGCTTCGCGTTTTTTTTATTATATTGATATAGGAGGATGCCAGGGGCAAAAGCCCCGACCTCATAGGATAAAAAAGGGTGATGTATTATGAAAAAACTGGGAAAGCTTCTCCGTAATCTATTGATTATCTGCGGCGTGCTGTTTATCATTGCTCTGTTTTTGCCGGATGAAGAAGAAATGCCTGCAGATCAGGAACAGACGAGCGTAGAGACGGCGGCAGGTGCAGAGCATGCGGCGGGTGCAGCGGAAAATTCCTTTCCGGAAGATATGGTAAAGGAGAAACAGACAGAGATAAAAGGCGATGGAAAGGACCAAGCGACCGTATTTGTCTATATGAATGGTTCGGATCTGGAATCGGAGGACGGAGAGGCAACGGAGGATCTTTGTGAGATGCTTGCGGCGAACATCAGCAGCCAGGTCAATGTCCTCGTGGAGACGATCGGCACAAAAAGCTGGTCAAAAAGGCTTGGAATTGCCTCCGATCACACGCAGCGTTATAAGGCGGAAGCCGGGAACCTGGTGCTTGTGGATGACAGCCTCGGACAGCTGGATTGTACATCGCCGGATACGCTTGCTGATTTTATTTCCTGGGGCGCAGAAAATTATCCGGCAAACCGTTATATCCTGATTTTCTGGGATCACGGTGCAGGACCGGTATACGGCTTTGGATATGACGAACACCAGTCGGAGGATTCGGTGCTTACGATCGATGAGATCCAGACGGCAATCCGCCAGAGCGGGATTTACTTTGATATCATCGGCATGGACAGCTGCATTATGTCTTCGTTAGAGCTTTGCTGTGCCATGTACAATTATTGCGATTACATGATTCTGTCGGAGGATTTTGAATCCGGCTACGGCTGGTCGTACACGGGATGGCTGAACGCCCTGTCGGACAACACCAGCATTTCCTCTGAGGAGCTTGGGAAAATCATCGTGGATGACATGATCGCAGATAATGAAGAAAACGGCGAGGGGGCTTCCACGCTGGCGCTGATCGACGAATCCTACATGAAGGTGCTCTATACCGCGTGGGCTGATTTTGCCTATGCAAACGAGCCTGCGCTGCTGGGGGAAAATTACAGTATGCACGTCCGGGGCGGCAGGCGCACTCATCCTATTTTGCGGGAAAAAGGGCTGTTTGATTTTCTGTTTGACGAGGATGGAGATTATTCCATGTCAGACTATTATATAACGGATATCATGGCAGTGGCGCAGAATATCGAATCCAAAGAGACAGAGGCATTGGCGGCTGCGGTAAACCTTTCCATCCGCTATTTTAATTGTACGGACGACGAGGTTGGAATGACAGGACTGTCCGTCACGCTGCCTTATGGGGATTCTGAGTTTTATGGATATCTCTATCCGGTTTTTACCGGCGTGGGGATGGACGCCGACTATGTCGGTTGGCTGGAAAAATTCGTTTATGCCGAGGGCTATAACGATTACTATGATTATGAATCCTGGTATGAGGACGACTGGGAAGGCTGGGACGACTATGAAGACGACTGGGATTGGATCGACTGGCTGTTCTTTGAGGATGACGACTATTGGGAGGATGACAGCTGGGACGAATGGGGAAGCGATCAGTCCTGGGCAGAGTTTGGAAACGGCAGGTCAGATTGCATGAGAAAGCAGATTGCATGCTAAAAGAATAAACAGTAAAAAATAAAAAGGAGGAGCTATCATGGGAATTTTTTCAAACATGGACAACAAAAAAGGGTATTGCGTGTTTTGTGGAAAGGAGCTGTCGGATGGAAAATGCACAGCCTGTGGGCGGGAAGCAAAAGAGGTGGTTTCACTTTCTTCTCTGAACTGGCAGAAGGTGCCGATGGAAGTGGCAGACGCCCTCGGGGAGCAGAAAAAACAGCTGTTCGGGAATCCTTTGTACACCGTAAAGGAAATGATCATAAACGGGGATCTTTTTATCGCAGATATTCATTTTGACGCGGTATATGAGGAAGAATTTGACCGTTCCGACGATGACGAAGGTAAGAGCGAGTATTCGTACTATGTACAGTTTTCTACCCCGGAGCTTGCCCCGTGCGACAGGGACTGCGAGACGTCGGCTGGTCAGTATGACAGGGTGGAGGAGCTGTTGAAAAACGGGCAGCACGAAGGAAAAATCCTGTGGGGACGAAAAAAGAAATCCAACTATTATTACGCATTTGCTCCAAAGAATGGGGATGTCACGGCGATGCTGGGAAAACGTCTGTTGGAAAACTTTATCTGTTACGGGGAGAGCACAGAAAAGCGTAAGCTGGCACCCAAGGGCGGTGTTGGAAATACCACCTATGATAAGGTATTCGACGCGATCTGGGACAATACGATCGGGAAGCTATGAAGGTTGATTTCTAAAATATCACGGCGTATAATCAAAGCATCAGGAAATCAGATGTAAAGGCTGATTTGCCCCGGTAGAAAGTATTTTAAGAAATGAGCATCTTGTACCTTGGACGGGTGGGATGCTTATTTCTATGCAGAGGAGAAGTCAACATGGCAGAGGAATTTAAACGGCTGGATCGAAAGCTGGTCTATCACGGAACGATCATCGATTATTACAGGGACACCATTCAGGTTCCGAACGGGAACATCGCAGAATGGGATTTTATCGGGCATAAGGGTGCGGCTGCGGTCGTTCCGGTGCGGGAGGATGGAAAGCTTCTGATGGTGCGTCAGTGGCGCAATGCTCTCGACCGTTATACGCTGGAAATCCCGGCGGGCGGATTAAACGGCGCAGACGAGCCGCCGATGCTGGCTGCCGCGCGTGAGCTGGAAGAGGAGACGGGATATCATTCTGAAAATCTGACGCATCTTTTAAGTCTGCGGACGACCGTTGCGTTCTGCAATGAAAAGATCGAAATCTATGTTGCGCAGGATTTAAAGCCGACCCATCAGCATTTGGACGAGGATGAATTTATCGATGTCTATGCGTATTCGGTCGATGAGCTGTGTGAAATGATCTATTCCGGAAAAATCGAGGACGGCAAGACAATCGCGGCGATCATGAGCTATAAGGCGAAATACGAAAAATAGCGCAGCACGGTACTGCATAGAAGCGCCAAGGGGTGCGTGATACCTTTCACAGTACCAATTGAAAAAAATGCAAAATTCCCCCAGCAGCCGCATAGATTACAACGAGCGGATGCGCAGACAGCGTCACGGTAGGTGCAGCAGTTCATGCCGTGACGCTGTTGTTATCTGTCGGCTTATGCCGGCGCTGTTAAAAATATAAAAACGGGGAATGCGATGTCTTTTTGGAAACGGTTCGGGCAGCAGGAAAAGAGATTGGGGGCGGTGCTTCTTCTGGCGGGATTTCTGGCGGGAATCGCCTGCGTGTGCTTTTTTCCGGGGCTGTTTGTGCAAAATCCGGGCTTTCTGGATACGGATACGCTGTCGGGAATTTCAGAATGGAACATGAACCGGACGGGATTGTTTTTATACTGCCTGCAAAAAAGGCTTGGAACGGCGCTGCTGCTCGTGCTGCTTGCACTTTCAGGGGCAGGGATGATCTGTCTGATTGTGTTTGCAGCGGGGAGCGGACTGGCGGCAGGGATGATCCTGACGGCGCTGTCGCTGCGCTATGGAATCCGGGGGAGCTTCTTTTTCCTGGCGGCGCTGGTTCCACAACAGGCGGTGCTGGTTCCGGGCTACTGTATGCTGCTGGAATGGTGCCTGCACAAAAAAGCTGCGTCGGGCGTGTGGATTTCCCTGGCGGTGATTGGAATCGGCTGTGCGGTAGAAGGGTATGTCAATCCATTTATTTTAAAAGCCGTGATGCGTCTGTTTTGGGGATAGGAAGATGCGGAATGCCAAATCAAGATATGGTGGAACTGGTATTTCCCGTACCACTATCTGGTATTACCTGAAAACATGCCGAAAAATCGCCTGAAAATGCGGAAGTTTCAACATTGCTTTTCTGAATTTCATTGTATATAATGATTCCACACGACCGATACGGTCAAAAGAAGGGAACGCAGAGGGATGGAAGCACAGATTGAGTCATTTATTGAATATTGCCATAATGTAAAAGGAACCTCCCGGAATACGGAGCTTTCCTATCGGCGAGATCTGTATCAGCTGGCAGATTTTCTGCGTGCCCAATATCAGATGACCAGGGTAGAGGATCTGACTGCGACGGCATTGTATGGTTATATCCGTTTTCTGGAAAAAAAGCAGAGAAAAGCTGCGACGATTTCCCGTAATATCGCATCGATTCGGGCATTTTGCCATTATCTGGTGCGGGAGGGCGTGCTGATGATGGATGTGTCGGAGACGCTCAAAGCCCCTCGGGTGGAAAAGAAGCTGCCAGGCGTGCTGAGTCCGGTAGAGGTGGAACGACTGATGGATGCGGTGCAGGGAACGAGTCCGAAGGAGCTTCGGGACAAAGCGATGCTGGAGCTTTTGTATGCAACCGGTATCCGGGTATCGGAGCTGATCGGTCTGAAGCTTTCGGATGTAAATTTAAAACTGTCCTTTTTGTTCTGTACGGAACAAAACCGTCAGCGTACGGTTTCGTTTGGAAATAAAGCAAAAGCAGCGCTGGAAGCGTATCTGCAGCATGGCAGACAGGCTCTGGTAGCAGAGGAAACGCAGCAGGCGCTGTTTGTCAACTGCGCAGGAAAGCCGATGAGCCGTCAGGGCTTCTGGAAGCTGCTAAAAGGCTATGTGCAGCGCGCGGGAATCACAGAAGAGATCACGCCGCATACTCTGCGCCACTGCTTTGCGGCACATCTGGTTGCAAACGGCACAGACCTGCAGAGCGTGCAGGAAATGCTCGGACATGCCGACATCTCCACAACGCAGATTTATATCAATGTGAATCAGGAACAAATCCGGGAAGAAAAAAGGCTCATCCGTTAGGGTGAGCCTTTTTAGATGAATACGTAATTTTATTTCTGCGGACAGAATACCTGTTGAGCCTGCAAGCTGCCGTTTTGAAGACAGGTGATATTTAGTAATTCAGCTCCGCCAGATCGTAGATGAGGCGCTCGGAAGCTTCCCAGCCGAGGCAGGCATCCGTGATGGACTTTCCATAAACGCCGCCGCCAACCTTCTGGTTGCCTTCTTCAATATAGCTCTCGATCATAACGCCCTTGACGAAGTTGTGGATGTCGGGGCTTAAATGACGGCTGTGCATCACCTCTTTGACGATTCGAACCTGCTGGTCAAACTGCTTGTTGGAGTTGGAGTGGTTGGAATCGATAATGCAGGCGGGGTTTTTTAAATCACGCTCGTTGTAAAGACCGAGCAGGATCTGCAGATCCTCGTAATGATAGTTGGGAATGTTGCGTCCGTGCTTGCTCGTCGCGCCGCGCAGGACGGTGTGGGCGAGGTCGTTGCCGTTTGTCTGCACTTCATAGCCGCGGTAGATGAATCTGTGCGGATGCTGTGCGGCATAAACGGAGTTCAGCATAACGGAGAAGTCACCGCTGGTGGGGTTCTTCATGCCAGACGGAAGATCAAAGCCGCTAACCGTCAGACGGTGCTGCTGATCCTCTACGCTGCGGGCACCGATTGCCACATAGGACAGGATATCGGATACATAGCCCCAGTTTTCGGGATAGAGCATTTCATCGGCAGCGCTGAGGCCGGTTTCGGACAGCGCGCGGATGTGCATATGGCGCATTGCGATCAGACCGTGCAGGAAATCCTCTTTTTTTTCGGGATCGGGCTGATGGACAATACCCTTGTAGCCGTCGCCGGTGGTGCGGGGCTTATTGGTGTAGATTCTCGGAATCAGGATCAGGCGGTCGGATACCTTGTCGTTGACCTTTGCAAGACGGTTGATATAATCGCAGACCGCATCTTCGTTATCTGCAGAGCAGGGACCGATGATAACCAGCAGCTTGTCGCTTTTGCCGGTGAGGACATCGCGGATCTCGGCATCGCGTTTCTGCTTGATCGGAACCAGAGAATCCGGAACCGGATACTGCTCCCGGATTTCATCGGGAGTAGGAAGTTTTCTGATATAATCGAAACTCATGACTTTTCTCCTTCGCAGACGGTGCTGATGAAGCACCATTCTCTTTCCGGCTGCATATTTATGCAGAACGGAAGCGTTTTTCATTATAGTATAGGAAAAACGCAGGCGCAAGCCAATTTTATGATTTCGTACCAGTTTCCATGTAGCTTTTTATGGGCAGATTTCATGCTTGCATGAAAATCTGCCCACAGAAAGCTACAGAGGGAGTGTGCATTCTATTGTATTGTAAATGGCGAGGGAAACTGGTTACTGACGCGCAAAAACAGTCAATTCACGCATGCCGCCGCGACAAAACAAAAAACAGCGCTGCTGCGCAGAGTATCGTCAGGAGTATCTGCCCCAAGAGCATGCCCTGGAACAGTCCGGGAATGCCGGAGAGCGGCAGGATGAAAAAAACGAAGAACAGACGCACGGCGAGGGATAGGATCTGGAACAGAAAAGTACAGCCTGTTTTTCCAAGCCCGTTTAAAATCGAAAGCAGCGTCGTATTCAGGTACAGAAACGGGCAGAGAAAACAAAACATCCGAATCAACTGCCCGGCAAGTACGTTTCCAAACAGCGCAGAGCCGATGAAGTTTCCGCACAGAGAAAAGACAGCAGTACAGCCGACGCCGATGAAAAGACAGAAGCAGGTGCACTGGAAAATGGCACTGTAGATGGCGCTTTGGTTATTCGAAGCGTCCGCGCAGGAGATGGTCGGCATGAGCAGGACAGCAATCGAATTGGTCAGCGCGCCGGGAAACAGGATGCAGGTCATCGCCATGCCGGTGTATACGCCATAAGCAGAAAGCGCCTGATGGGAGGAATAGCCAAACAGCTGCAGGCTGACCGGGATGCGGGAGGATTCGATTGTTCCGAGCAGATGCAGGCAGACCCGCGTGGCGCACAGGGGTGCAGCAAAGGAAAACAGTCTGGAAAATAGCTCCGGCCGAGAAAGCTTTAGCGGAAGGCTTTCGGGGAGTTTTTTGGAAAAATGGATTCTTGCGGCAAAAACGGAAACCGCCATGGAAGCGCATTCCCCGATGACAAGTCCGACTGCAGCGAGCTGAATCGTGCAGGAGAGTCCGCGGGCCGCCGCATACTGCCCAAAAAGCAGGACACTGCCGACGCGGAAGCACTGCTCAAAAACCTGACAGAACGCAGGAAGGAAGGATTTTCGGATGCCATAATAATAGCCGTTGATACACGAATGGATACAGGCGGCGGGAAAGGAGAGCGCGGCGATTTTTAAAAGCGGCGCGCAGCGCGTTTCTTTTAATAAAAAGTCGGAAATAAAATCAGCCTCCCGCCAGACAAAGAGCGTGCAGAGGCACGAAAGGACGAACGAGACGGACAGACCGGTAAGCAATATCCTGCGTTTGGCGTAGATTGCTGCTTCCGGTTCTGCGGCGGTAAATTTGGAGATCGAACTCTGGATGGCAGAGGTACACAGTGCGAAGGAAAGAGCGAGCACCGGACTGATCAGTTCATAGATGCCCATTTGCTCCGCACCGAAGGTGCGGGAGAGGAAAATCCGGTAAAAAAAGCCGATGATGCGGCTGAAAACTCCGGCGGCAGTCAGCAAAAGAGCGCCCTTCAACAGATGATTTTTATACATGGCAAAAAACGTCCCGGGAATCCTTACTGAAAGTATACGCGCAGGAACAAGGTGACAGAACTGCCCCCTGCAGTGCCGCATATGTGTGGATCAAAAAAGCGTCACCACGCGTGTCGGTGCGAAAAGCTGCAGTATGCATAAAACAGTTGCACCGCCTGTTGTTTTACGGTATACTTTCGGTGTCGAAATTGTTTTCAATAACCCAATACACAGGAGAGGATGGTTGTTTTTGATGAGCACAGACAGATATACAAGCCCGTTATCGGAACGGTATGCAAGCCGCGAAATGCAGTTCATTTTTTCTCAGGATATGAAGTTCCAGACCTGGAGAAGACTCTGGATTGCGCTGGCAGAGACAGAAAAGGAACTCGGACTTCCGATCACACAGGAGCAGATCGATGAGCTGAAAAGCCATGCGACTGATATCAACTACGACGTGGCAAAAGCGCGCGAGAAGGAAGTGCGCCATGACGTTATGAGTCATGTGTATGCCTACGGTGTACAGTGCCCGAAGGCGAAGGGCATTATCCATCTGGGAGCAACCTCTTGCTATGTAGGGGATAATACCGATATTATTATTATGGCAAAGGCCCTCGAGCTGGTTCGCAAAAAGCTGTTAAATGTCATCCGCGAGCTGGCAGATTTTGCAGACAAGCAGAAGGACCTGCCGACACTGGCATTTACCCATTTCCAGCCCGCGCAGCCTACGACAGTCGGTAAACGCGCCTCTCTGTGGCTGCAGGAGTTTTACATGGATCTGTGCGATCTGGACTATGTAAAGGATTCCCTGCGTCTGCTTGGTTCCAAGGGTACGACCGGTACACAGGCATCTTTCCTGGAATTGTTTGCGGGAGATCAGGAAAAGGTGGACCGCCTCGATCCCATGATCGCTGAAAAATTAGGCTTCCCCGGTTGCTATCCGGTATCCGGACAGACCTATTCCCGTAAAGTTGATACCAGAGTGATGAATGTGTTGGCCGGCATTGCAGCCAGTGCACACAAGATGTCCAACGATATCCGTCTGTTACAGCATCTGAAAGAAGTGGAAGAACCCTTCGAGAAAAATCAGATCGGCTCTTCCGCGATGGCATATAAGAGAAACCCGATGCGCAGCGAAAGAATTGCATCTCTGTCCAGATATGTGATGGTGGACGCATTAAATCCTGCGATCACATCTGCTTCCCAGTGGTTTGAGCGCACGCTGGACGATTCCGCGAACAAGAGAATTTCCATTGCGGAAGGCTTCCTTGCGATTGACGGCATTCTGGATCTTTGCATGAACGTCGTAGACGGTCTGGTTGTATATCCGAAAGTAATTGAGAAGCGCCTGCGCAGCGAGCTGCCGTTTATGGCGACCGAAAATATCATGATGGACGCAGTAAAGGCAGGCGGTGACAGACAGGAGCTGCATGAGAGAATCCGCGAGCTCTCCATGGAAGCAGGACGCAGAGTAAAGGAAGAGGGTGCAGACAACCAGCTGATGGCGCTGATCGCACAGGACGAAATGTTCCATCTCGACGAGGCTGCCCTGGAAGCATCCCTTGAGCCCTCCAAATATGTCGGCTGCAGCGCACATCAGGTAGAGCGCTTCTTGAACGACGTGATCCGTCCGGTGTTAAAAGAAAATGAAGCGGACCTTGGTATGAAGGCGGAAATTAACGTATAAGTTATACTTATGAGAAATATAAAATTTATTGATTTTACTTATATAAAAAATCTGCTATACTAAATCAGTAAGATGACATATGCGCTGATGGAACAGCGCACATAAAGGGATGCCGCTTTTGGCGGCAGAATGAGAGGAAAAATGGTTAAAGCAGTAGTAGGTGCAAACTGGGGCGATGAAGGAAAAGGCAAGATTACAGATATGCTTGCGAAGGAAGCGGATATTGTCATCCGTTTTCAGGGCGGTGCAAATGCCGGACATACGATTGTCAACGATTACGGCAAATTTGCGCTTCATACACTGCCGTCTGGCGTGTTCTACAGCCATATTACCAACATTATCGGCAACGGTGTTGCACTGGATATTCCAAAAGTAATTAACGAGGTCAACCAGCTGGTAGAGCGGGGCGTACCGGCACCGCATCTGATGATTTCCGACAGAGCACAGGTGGTAATGCCCTATCATATTTTACAGGATACCTATGAAGAAGCACGTCTGGCAGGCAAATCCTATGGCTCCACCAAGTCCGGCATTGCGCCGTTTTATTCCGACAAGTTTGCAAAGATCGGTTTCCAGGTCAGCGAGCTGTTTGACGACGAGGTGCTGGAAGAAAAGGTGCAGAAGGTATGCGCACTCAAAAATGTCCTGTTCGTGAATTTGTATCATCAGGAACCGCTCGATCCCAAAGAGCTGTTAAATACCCTGCATGAATACCGCGACATGGTAGCTCCTTATGTGGGCAACGTGTCCGAGTTCTTATATCAGGCGGTCAAAGAAGGCAAAAACATCCTGCTGGAAGGTCAGCTGGGTACGATGAAAGACCCTGACCACGGCATTTACCCGATGGTAACGTCTTCTTCCACACTGGCAGCATACGGCGCAATCGGCGCAGGCATTCCGCCTTATGAAATCAAAAAGATTATCGCTGTTACCAAGGCATATTCCTCCGCAGTCGGTGCAGGCGCATTTATTTCTGAAATCTTCGGTGACGAAGCGGATGAGCTGAGAAGAAGAGGCGGCGACGGCGGCGAATTCGGCGCGACAACCGGTCGTCCGAGAAGAATGGGCTGGTACGACTGCGTTGCTTCCCACTACGGATGTAGACTGCAGGGCGCGACCGACGTTGCGCTGACCGTTCTGGACGTTCTGGGTTATCTGGATGAAATCCCGGTTTGCGTCGGCTATGAAATCGACGGTCAGGTGACAAAGGAGTTCCCGGTTACCTGTAAGCTGGAAAAAGCGAAGCCTGTATACGAGGTTCTGCCCGGCTGGAAATGCGATATCCGTGGCATCCGGACCTATGAAGAGCTGCCGGAAAACTGCCGCAAGTACATTGAGTTCATCGAAAACCAGATCGGCTATCCGATTACAATGGTATCCAACGGCCCTGGCAGAGATGACATCATCTACAGAAACAGCCCGCTGGCATAAGACAGTTCGCAAGAACCCTGGATAATTTTCCACAGGCAGGTTTGCCTGCAAGCGCGAAAGCGACAAGTGAACTTCCCGGGTGACAGAAATTCTAAAATCCCTTATAATAGAGTCATGGCTCATTGTCTCATTTTCGGGCGGCAGCCATCGACTCTGTGATAGGGGATTTTTTTGATGACAGCAAATCTGGAATATTATCGTGTTTTTTATTATGTGGCACGCTGCAGCTCAGTGACAAAGGCGGCGGCAGCGCTTTCCTTGTCTCAGCCGGCGGTCAGCCAGAGCATCCGGCAGCTGGAAAAGGCGCTCGGCAGCAGCCTGTTTGTGCGCAGTGCGCGTGGAATCAGCCTGACGGCGGAAGGAAAAATCCTGTACGAATATGTGGAAAAAGGGTATAGCGCATTTCTTGCCGGGGAAAAGCGGCTGTTGCAGATGCAGAACCTGGAATGCGGTGAAATTACGATCGGGGCGTCCGATATGACGCTGCGTTTTTTTCTGTTACCGTATCTGGAACGGTTCCATGAAAAATATCCGGGGGTGCGGTTTCAGATTACGAATGGTCCGACGCCTGCGACGATGGGACTTTTAAAAGAGAAAAAGATCGATTTTGGAGTCGTATCCGGTCCTCTGGAAAAGCGGGAGGGCGTCCACTTGATGCCTGTGCGTAAAATTGAAGATATTTTTGTGGCAGGACGAAACTTTCTGGAATATACCCGTCAGAAACAACCGCTTTCCGTCCTGGAAAAAGTACCGCTTATCATGCTGGATCAGGATACAAGCACAAGACGTTATGTCCAGCGTTTTTTGGAGCAGAGAAAGGTGTTCGTCCACCCGGAGTTCGAGCTTGCAACGAGTGATATCATCGTGCAGTTTGCCTTGAGAAACCTCGGTGTCGGAAGCGTTGTGCGCGATTTTGCCAAAAAGGAGCTGGACAGCAGAGAGCTGATAGAGTTAAAATTGGAAGAGCAGCTGCCGCAGCGGGAGTTTTTCGTCGTGACGGAGGAAAAGGGCAGCAGCAGTCTGGCGGCGCAGGAGCTTTTGCGGATGCTGTCAGAAACAGCAGAAGAAAATGCGGGAGGCGATCGGATATGATCAGAACAATTATCAGCGATATCGGAAACGTATTATCCGGTTTTACCTGGTACGATTTTTATAAAAGCAAGGGATATTCGGAAGAAATGGTGGAGCGTCTGGCAAAGGCGACGGTCAAAAGTGACATCTGGAAAGAATATGACCGCGGCGTCCTTTCCGAAGAGGAAATTTTGAACCGGTTTATTGCAAACGATCCGGAGCTGGAAGAAGACCTCTACAAAACGCTGGCAAACGTCCGCGGCATCATGAAGCGATATGATTATGCGATTCCGTGGATTGAAGAGTTAAAGGCGAAGGGCTATCAGTTCCTGGTGCTGTCGAATTTTTCCAGAAAGGTGCTGCGTGAGTGCTGGAGCGAGCTGGATTTTCTGCCGTATGTGGATGGCGGCATCCTTTCGTGTCAGGATAAGCTAATCAAGCCGATGCCGGAAATTTATTCGCTGATTTTAAGCCGGTATCATTTAAAACCGGAGGAATGCGTCTTTATGGACGACATTTTGGAAAATGTGGAAGCAGCCCGCAGAGCCGGGATCAATGCCTTTGTATTTGAAAATCAGGAGCAGGCAAAGCAGATGCTTCGGACGTTTGGAGTAGAGTAACATGGTGAAACGATATATAACTCAGGGAAATCTGCTGATGGAGGTCAATCGGGCGGATGGCGGCTGCTGGGTGAATCTGGTTGCGCCGACCCTGGAAGAATGTGTGCAGATTGCACAGGAATTTCAGATTGACCTTGCGGATGTCCGCGCCGCACTGGATGATGAGGAAAGCTCCCGTGTGGACGTCAGCAACGAATATTCCCTGATTTTATTCGACGTTCCGTCTGTGGAATACCGTCATCAGCGGGAAGCGTATACGACCATACCGCTCGGTCTGATCTTGGTGAACGATGTGCTGCTGACTGTATGTGCGGAAGCAACGCCGGTTCTGAAAAATTTTCTGGAAAATACGGTCAAGGAGTTCAGCACTAAAAAACAGATGCGCTTTATCTACCAGATTTTTTTGCGTTCCTGCATGCTGTATCAGTCCTATCTGCGTATTATCGACCGCAAGCGGAAGGAGATCGAGGCGCATATTGGGGACGATACGGAGGAAATGGAGCTGATCGACTTACATGAGCTGGAATCCAACCTCGTATACTTTGATACGTCGCTGCGTGCCAACAAGGTCGTACTGGATCGTCTGATGCGCTATAGCCGCATCAAGAAATACCCGGAGGATCAGGATCTTTTGGACGACGTTGTGGTCGAAAACCAGCAGGCGATCGAAATGACGCGGATCTATCGGGACATTATCCAGGGAACGAGAGAGCTGCTTTCCTCCCTGATGGATAATCGCTTAAACAGTGCGATGAAATACCTTGCGTCGATCACGATCGTCATGGCGATCCCGACGATCATTTCCGGCATTTACGGAATGAACGTTTCCGAAAAATGGATGCCGCTGGCCCATACGCCTTACGGTTTCGGGATTATCTGCGTGCTGATTTTAGTTGCATGCGTGATTACGATGAAAGTGCTGAAAAAGAGAAAGATGCTGTAGATACGTAAAAAAGTGTGTACGAAAGCTGAAAAAGTGCTGCTGCCCGGGAAATAGTTGCCGGTGCAACAGCACTTTTTGCGTTTTAGTTCTGCGCAGCATTTGCCTCGTCCTCGTTCTGCGTGCGGTCTGCGTCGGTCTGTCCGATATCGAAGGATGCGATCGTGTGCTTTTGTTCAAACTGTCCGTAAAGCCAGATGAAAATCCAGAGCAGGATCGGGACTGCAACCGTGCAGATCAGACAGCCGGAAAAGAGCCGCTGCCAACCGGGAAACGCAAAAATTGCGCTGAGGAGCGTGATGAGATAGAGCGCTGCTAAAAGGACGATACAAACAATGGCAGCGATTTGCTTTGCCGTTTTTTTCTTCTTCATAAGAGTCTCCATTCTGCCGTCGCAGGACGGCTGAAACAAATTCGATTCAGTACTTTACATTGCCGATGATAATGCTACAATATGCTTGATAGCATACATCAAAGAGGAGCGCTTTGCAAGCGCAGGAGGGAACAAAAGATGATATTTGAACCAATGGACAGAATTGTATTTGCAGGAGATTCGGTAACAGATATGGGAAGTGCACAGCCTGTGGGGGAAGGTCTGTTTGATAATGTAGGTCAGAGCTATGTGCGTATCATCGAAAACATGCTGAGCACCTGGTATCCGGAAGTGTATCTGCGTGTGACCAATTCCGGTGTTTCCGGCAACACGAGCAGAGATCTGCTGCAGCGTTTTGATTCGGACGTTGTTGCTTTAAATCCGGATTGGGTTTCGATCTGCATCGGCATCAACGACGTATGGAGACAGTTTGACAGCCCGGCGATTCCGGACGGACAGGTGATGCCCGAAGAATACGAAGCAAATCTGGAAAAAATGATTCTGTCGGTAAAAGGAAAAGTAAAGGGCATCTTTATTTTGACGCCTTATTATATGGAGCCTAATCCGCAGGACTGGATGCGCAAGAGAATGGACGAATACGGTGCGATCTGCAAAAAGCTGGCTGCAAAGCACGGCTGCTGTCTGGTTGATCTGCAGGAGGTTTTCAACCGGTATTTTGAGTATCGTCATTCTTCCTATATTGCATGGGACAGAGTGCATCCGAACCTGATCGGCGCAACTGTAATCGCAAAAGCATTTTTATCCCACTGCGGTTTTGAATACGACCATCAGCCTGCAAAAAAAGAAACGCAGACCTGTTAAGCGGCAAAGTGTTCACAGATTTTTTGCTTGCACAAATCGGGGGTCTGGGCTATAATAATGCAAAGTATGGATGCCCGTGCAAAAATAGGCGTGCGAAATGCAAAGGGAGCAATCCCGTCAGAAATTTAATTGAGGTGAAGAAATATGGCATTATTACAGCAGTGGAGAGATATGGCATACGACCAGCAGGCTGACAAGGCTAAGCTGCAGCAGTTCTGGGCAATTTATTTTACAAAAGAAAAGGATATTTACGCAGAACTGTTAAAGAACCCGGACGAGCTGGTAAGAGGCACGGTTAAAGAGCTGGCTGAGAAATTCGGCGTGGATATTATGACCATGACCGGTTTCCTGGACGGCATCAACGACAGCTTAAAGGCTCCCAACCCGATCGAGGAGATGGAGGAGGATACCGTTGTAAACCTCGGCTTTGATAAAGCACTGCTTTATAAGAACATGGTAGCTGCAGACGCAGACTGGCTGTACGAGCTGGAAGAGTGGAACGACATCTTCGATGAAGAGACCAGAAAGAAACTCTACAAAGAGCAGAAGAGTTCTACCACCATCGTAAAGGAAGCAAAGATTTATCCCAATGATCCCTGTCCCTGCGGCAGCGGCAAGAAGTACAAAAAGTGCTGCGGCAAAAATAAATGATCAAAGGCTCTTTACAAATCGAAACAGATCGATTAAGATAAGGGCAGCATTTGATAAAAAGACAACGCGTGGAAGAGAAGAGTAATCCCGGAATCTGTATCAGAGAGAAACGCCGGTATCTGCATTGCAGAGCTGTGCTGGAAGCGTTTTGACAGAGGTCTCGTATGAAAACCATCTCGGAGCGGTCCTTAATCGGACACGGTGATTCCGTTATCATCAAAAGAGCGGCAGACTGCTGTTGCAGATCTGCAAAATGGGTGGAACCGCGCTGAAGCGTCCCATGTACATCGTAAGGTGTGCATGGGACTTTTTTATCGTATAGGAAACTTCGTTTCTATACGATAAAAACGCTCCGCGAGGATGCGCACTCGGCGCAAGGGTAGATGGTTGCCGAAGCAACCGCGCCTCGGCGCGAGAATGTGCCCTGGCACATTCTTTTTTATCTATAGAGAGGACGAGATTCACAAAACTATGTGAAGATCGAATAAACAGGTTATTTTCAAAATTTTTAAGATAGAAAAAGGCGAAAGCCGGAAGGAGATACCATGAAGGTTACATTAAAAGACGGCTCTGTAAAAGAGTACGCACAGGCAATGTCTGTGATTGATATTGCGAAGGATTTGAGCGAAGGACTTGCGAGAGCGGCATGTGCCGGAGAAGTAGACGGAGAGGTTGTAGACCTGCGTACCGTTGTCGATCACGACGCTGCAGTCAACATTCTGACTGCAAAGGATGAAAAAGGTCTGGCTGCACTGCGCCACACCACCAGCCATGTAATGGCGCAGGCTGTAAAGCGCCTGTATCCCAACACAAAGCTGGCGATCGGTCCCTCTATCGCAGACGGCTTCTATTACGATATGGAGTTCGAAACTCCCCTGACCAGCGACGATTTTGAAAAGATCGAAGCAGAGATGAAGAAGATTGTCAAAGAGGATTTAAAGATCGAGCGCTTTACTCTGCCCAGAGAGAAAGCAATCGAATTTATGAAGGAGAAAGAAGAGCCTTATAAAGTAGAACTGATTGAAGATCTGCCGGAGGGCGAAGAAATCAGCTTCTATCAGCAGGGCGAATTTGTAGACCTGTGCGCAGGTCCTCACCTGATGAGCACCAAAGAAGTTGGCAAGGCATTCAAGATCATGAGCCTTGCAGGTGCATACTGGAGAGGCGACGAACACAACCAGATGCTGACCAGACTGTATGCAACCGCTTTTGCAAAGAAGGACGAGCTGGAAGCTTACATTACCATGATGGAAGAGGCGAAAAAGCGCGACCACAGAAAGCTGGGCAAAGAGCTGGGACTGTTTATGATGCATGAAGCAGGTCCTGGTTTCTCGTTCTTCCTGCCTAAGGGTATGGTATTAAAGAACACCCTGCTGGACTACTGGCGTGAAATCCACAGAAAAGCAGGTTATGTGGAAATCTCCACTCCTGTGATCTTAAACAGAAGCCTCTGGGAGACCTCAGGTCACTGGGATCATTATAAAAATAACATGTACACCACTGTAATCGACGGCGAAGATTATGCGATCAAGCCGATGAACTGCCCCGGCGGCGTTTTGGTATATGCATCTGAACCCCGTTCTTACAGAGATCTGCCGCTGCGTATGGGCGAGCTTGGTCTGGTACACCGTCATGAAAAATCCGGTCAGCTGCATGGTCTGATGCGTGTGCGCTGCTTCACACAGGATGATGCCCATATCTTCATGACACCTGAGCAGATCAAGGACGAAATCAAAGGCGTTGCAGGACTGATTAACGAAGTTTATTCCCTGTTCGGCTTCCAGTATCATGTAGAGCTGTCCACCCGTCCGGAGGATTCCATGGGCAGCGACGAAGACTGGGAGATGGCAACAGACGCGCTGCGCAGCGCTCTGGACGAACTGCAGCTTCCTTATGTAGTAAACGAAGGCGACGGTGCGTTCTACGGACCGAAGATCGACTTCCATCTGGTAGACTGTATCGGACGTACCTGGCAGTGCGGTACGATCCAGCTCGACTTCCAGCTGCCTCAGCGTTTTGAACTGGAGTACGTTGGAGCTGACGGCGAGAAGCATCGCCCGATCATGATCCACCGCGTAGTATTTGGTTCTATCGAGCGTTTTATCGGTATCCTGATCGAGCATTTTGCAGGCGCATTCCCGACCTGGCTGGCTCCGGTACAGGTTAAGGTGCTTCCGATTTCCGATAAATACATGGATTATGCACAGAGCGTCCTGAACAAGCTGACAGAAGCAGGCATCCGCGCAGAAGTGGATACCAGAGCAGAAAAGATCGGCTACAAAATCAGAGAGGCACAGACTGCCAAGATCCCTTACATGCTGGTTGTTGGTCAGAAGGAAGAGGAAGAAAACACCGTTTCCGTCAGAAGCCGTGCAGCCGGTGATGAAGGTGCAAGAAGCCTGGATACGTTCATCGCAGATATCTTAAAAGAGATCGAAACCAAGGAAAATCGCGTAAAGAAAGACTGATCCGGCAAAAAAACTGCATAAAATAACCTGTCATCGGGCATACTGACTGCCAGGAGCTGCGCAGAATGCGCAACGCACTACGCTATGTGGCTGTAAGGTGGCGCA
The DNA here is from genome assembly GCF_046968865.1 of Gallintestinimicrobium sp. Taxonomy (NCBI): domain Bacteria; kingdom Bacillati; phylum Bacillota; class Clostridia; order Lachnospirales; family Lachnospiraceae; genus Gallintestinimicrobium; species Gallintestinimicrobium sp. The sequence continues at coordinate 42,034 of NZ_JBKVPW010000009.1, forward strand.
TCACAGATCAGCCTGTCCTGTGCGCAGAGAAAATGCGGACGCATCGCGCAGCTCTTCCAGAAAAGGAGGTATGGACGATGACAGATTTAAAGTGTAGTGTGGAAACCTGCAGCTTTCATGACGGAGACTGCTGCTGCAGAAACGACATTATGGTAGGCGGCGCAAAGGCCTGCAGCTGTGATGAAACCTGCTGTGAGAATTTTGAACAGCAGAAGGAGGGCAGCACAAGAAACGCAGACGGATATCCTGACCGGATGACGCAGATCGACTGCGAAGCGGTAAAATGCCGCTACAATACCAATTATAAATGTCAGGCAGAGCATGTGGACATGCGCGGAAGTCGTGCCGGAGACCGCAGGGAAACCGCCTGCGCGACATTTGAGGAACGGTGATGGAAGTTCACCCGCGCCATTCGCAATACCGCGTCTTCGACGCTCTCCGCTGCTTCGCAGCTCATTTTTGCTCATAGAGCGGCGCTCCCTTCGTACATTTTCGCAAGCAGATTTTTGTGCAAGCACAAAAGCCGCTCACGAAAAGTACGAGGGAACTGTGATTAAAAAAATTAAAAAATTTGCACGACGGGCATTGACAAATGATGTTCGTCGTGCTAATCTCTATTAGTACGCAGATGCGTAAGGAACAAACAAGCAGAGTATCCACTCTCACCCTATAGCGATCGGGCTCATAGGCGTTTACAGTTTCCTTTGCTTCTCAGAGGAAGAGCAGAGGTTGTGAGTGGATAGAAGCTATCCACTTTTTTTATTTTATTTCTTATGGAGGGAACCAGCCATTAGCGAATTATTTATCAACGAACAGATCAGAGACAAAGAGATCCGTCTGATTGGGGAGAGCGGAGAACAGCTCGGCATCATGTCTTCCAGAGAAGCCCTGAAGCTGGCTGAAGAGGCAGGTTTGGATCTGGTAAAGATCGCCCCTACGGCAAAGCCACCAGTGTGCAAGATCGTGGATTACGGTAAGTACAGATATGAGCTTGCCCGTAAGGAAAAGGATGCCAAAAGAAAACAGAAGGTCATCGAAGTAAAAGAGATCAGAATGTCTCCCAACATCGATACCAATGACTTAAATACCAAGGTCGGCGCGGCAAGAAAGTTCCTTGAAAAAGGGAACCGCGTAAAGGTAACATTGAGATTCCGCGGCCGGGAAATGGCGCACATGTCTACCAGCAAACATATTCTGGATGACTTTGCACAGATGCTTTCTGACATCGCTGTTGTAGAGAAGATGCCGAAGGTGGAAGGCAGAAGCATGATCATGTTTTTAACTGTAAAACGCTGATTGCACGGCTACAGTTAAAATATACGTTTAGGAAAATGAAGTAACAGGAGGAAATCAGATATGCCTAAAATGAAAACCAGCAGAGCTGCTGCAAAACGTTTTAAATTAACAGGAACCGGTAAGCTGAAAAGAGCAAAAGCTTACAAGAGCCATATCTTAACAAAGAAGTCCACCAAGAGAAAGAGAAATCTTCGTCAGGCAGCAATGACCGATGCTACCAATGTTAAGAATATGAAGAAGATTTTACCGTATTTATAAATCGTAAGGAGGAATCAGTAAGATGGCAAGAGTAAAAGGCGGCATGAGTGCCAGAAGAAAACATAATAAAGTATTGAAGCTTGCAAAAGGATACAGAGGCGCAAGAAGCAAACAGTACAGAGTTGCAAAACAGTCCGTTATGAGAGCTCTGACCTCTTCCTATGCTGGACGTAAGGAGAGAAAGCGTCAGATGAGACAGCTGTGGATCGCTCGTATCAATGCAGCTGCAAGACTGAACGGCTTATCCTATTCCAAATTTATGTTCGGCTTAAAGCAGGCTGGCGTAGATATGAACAGAAAGATGCTGGCAGAGATGGCAGTAAACGATGCGGCAGGCTTTGCTACCCTGGCTGAGCTGGCTAAGTCCAAAATCGCGTAAATTACAGGCTTGATAAAAGAAACGAAGACCTTCTGAAAGCATTCCTTTCAGAAGGTTTTTTGTTAGAAAGACTGAAAAAATGAGAGAGAACATATCGGGATATCCTGTAGAAAAGGTGACCAGGGATAAGCCCGTTTCAGATCGGATGTGAGGAAGATTGAAAAATAAAATTTTTCAATCGCGAGATTTGTGTCTGCGCGCACTTGACACAAACTCGACATGCGCAAAAAGCGTGCGCAGAAATGAGCGGAAAATATGAAAGAAACAACAGGATGGAAGAAAGAAAATCCGGGATCGAAGAAAGCGAGAGAGGCGGGAGCTTTTTCGGGAAACAGAAATTCTGCACCGGGCAGGAATGCCGCAAAGTCGAAAGCACCTGTCGAAAATGCCGCTGCGAAGCAAAAACCGAGCCGCCAGGCTTCAACTGCAAAATGTCCCCACTTTGGCAAGTGCGGCGGCTGTCAGTATCTGCACCTGTCCTACGAGGAACAGCTCGCTGCAAAGAAGCATCAGGTAAAGGAACTGATGGAAAAGCACTGCAAGGTGCGTCCGATTATTGGAATGGACGAAAATCCGTGGCATTATCGCCATAAGGTACAGGCGGTGTTCGGGCTGGATCGAAAGAAGCAGCAGATTTCCGGGGTTTATGAAGAAAAAACCCATCGGATCCTGCCGGTGGAGACCTGCCTGATTGAAGCTCAGAAAGCAGATGCAATTATTGCGACAGTGCGCAGCCTGCTCAAATCGTTTAAGATCAAGGTTTATGATGAAGATACCGGTTATGGTCTGCTGCGGTACGTTCTGATCCGAAAGGCGGAATTTACGGATGAAATCATGGTTGTTCTGGTAACAGCATCCCCTGTTTTTCCGTCCAAGAGAAACTTTGTGGAAGCCCTGCGTAGAGAGCATCCGGAAATCACAACGGTTGTCCAGAATGTCAACGACCGGACGGACAGCCTTGTGCTGGGCAGCAAGTATCAGGTGCTCTGGGGCAAAGGCTACATTGTGGACAGGCTCTGCGGCTGCAGCTTTAAGATTTCGCCCGGCTCCTTTTATCAGGTCAACCCCATTCAGGCTCAGAAGCTTTATGAAAAAGCGATCGAGCTGGCGGATCTGACCGGAAAGGAGACGGTTGTGGACGCATACTGCGGAACCGGAACGATCGGCATGATCGCAGCAAAAAAAGCGGGAAAGGTATTCGGTGTGGAATCCAACCCGGATGCAGTGCGGGACGCGGTCGGCAATGCGAAAGCAAACGATGTGAAAAACATCCGGTTTTACAGAGAGGATGCAGGGCATTTTTTGCAGAGCTGTGCAGCTGACAACATGCCAGTCGATGTTGTTTTGATGGACCCGCCGCGCGCCGGAAGCAGTGAAGAATTTCTGGATGCGGTTGCAAAAATCGGTCCAAAGCGCGTCGTATATGTATCCTGCAATCCGACGACGCTGGAGCGCGACTGTACCTATCTGGAAAAACAGGGCTATCGTGCAAAAGAAGTATGGCCGGTGGACATGTTCCCCTGGTCGGGGGCGGTAGAAGCGGTGTGTCTGTTGGAAAAAAACAAAAAAGCGAGGATACATGAATGACGATAGAAGAACGTGCAAATCAGGCGGCACAATGGAAAGCAACGGGGATTTACAACTGCGCGCAGGCGGTAACGCAGGCATTTGCAGATCAGATTCCGGTGGAGGCTGAGACGCTAAAAAAGCTTGGCGCGGGTTATGCGGCGGGCATGGGCTGTATGGAAAGCACCTGCGGCGCATTGATCGGCGCAGTCATGGCTGCCGGTATTTTGACGGACGGAAAAGGGACGCCGGCGGTTTCCAGACAGCTGGTGGCAGGTTTTCAGGAAAAATGCGGTGCGACAATCTGTAAGGATTTGAAAGGCATCGAGACCGGACGGGTGCTCTGTTCCTGCCCGGAATGTGTACGCAATGCCGTGCTCACACTTGGAGAGGTATTAAAGCTGGAGGAGAAAGTGTGATTACAACAATTCTTTGGGATGTGGATGGCACGCTGTTAGATTTTCTGGCGGCGGAAAAAGCGGCGATCCGGACACTTTTTGCAGAATTCGGGTTCGGGGAATGCACGGATGAGGCGATCGCCCGGTATTCCAAAATCAACCGCAGATACTGGGAAAAGCTGGAAAACGGCGAGCTGACAAAGCCGGAAATCCTGGTCGGCAGATTCCGGGAATTTTTTGAAACGGAAGGGCTGGACGTAACGGCGGCACCGGCATTTAATGAGCGTTATCAGGTGTGCCTTGGGGATACGATCGTGTTTCGGGATGACAGCTATGAAATCGTAAAATCTTTGCGCGGCAGGGTAAAACAGTATGTCGTTTCCAACGGAACAGTGCTGGCACAGACGAAAAAGCTCCGCCTTTCCGGACTGGGGGAGCTGATGGACGGGATTTTTCTGTCCGAAGAGCTTGGTGCGGAAAAGCCGAATGCAGCGTTTTTTGACCAGGTATTTGAAGCAATTGAAGAAACCGACCGGAAAAAGATTTTGATTGTCGGGGATTCTTTGACGAGCGATATTCGCGGCGGCAACCTTGCGCAAATTGTGACGTGTTGGTATAATCCGAACGGACAGAAGGCGGACAGCACATATCGGATAGATGCCCAAATACAGGATCTGCAGGAGGTGATTCCACTGCTGTCACAGTCCTGGTAAAGAACAGAAGCAGATAGAAAACGGGAATCGGAAGGATGAAAAAAAAGCGTGCAGAAAGTCGGAATGGAACAGCTGCGAAGCTGTCATGGGCAGGGAACCAGTGCAGAAGAGCTGCAGGATAGTCAGATATCGGAAGTAGTGATCAAAAAGGCGCAGGCAGGCGACTTGCCGCGGATTCTGGAAATCTATGCTTACGCGCGGGAATTTATGAAGCGAACGGGAAATCCGAATCAGTGGAAAGAGAACGCGCCGCAAAAAGAGGTGCTGGAAGCGGATATCCGGGCAGGACAGCTATATGTCGTCCGACAGAAAAATCGAATGACTGGCGTATTCGCCCTTGTGATGGGAAAAGATCCGACCTATGCGCAAATTGAGCAGGGCGCTTGGATTTCAGAGAGTGAATATGGAACACTGCATCGGGTTGCAGGCGACGGAACGGTGCATGGTCTGTTTCGGAGAATCGTCCTTTTTTCAGAAGAAAAAATTGGACATCTGCGGATTGATACACACGCGGACAATCACATTATGCAGCATCTGATCCTGAAAAACGGGTTCGAACAGTGCGGAATCATCCATATCGCGGACGGTTCGGAACGGATTGCCTATGAAAAGGTGGTTTCGGTTGCATCTTAAAAAACGATATTGTATAATTCATCAGGAAAGGATGGGTAAGACAGATGGAAAAAATAGCAAGCTTTACCGTTGATCATATTAAATTACAGCCTGGAATTTATGTTTCCAGAAAAGATACCGTAGGACAGGAAGTGATCACGACCTTCGATCTGCGGATGACAAGTCCGAACGAGGAGCCTGTCATGAATACAGCGGAAATGCACACGATCGAGCATCTTGGCGCGACCTTTTTAAGAAATCATCCGGTGTATAAGGATAAGACGATCTATTTTGGACCGATGGGCTGCAGAACCGGCTTTTATATGCTGTTGGCAGGTGATTATACATCGAAGGATGTCGTAGGGCTGGTAACCGAGCTGTTTGAGTTCGTACGCGACTTTAAAGGAGAAGTCCCCGGGGCTGCTGCAAAAGACTGCGGAAACTATCTGGATATGAACCTGCCGATGGCAAATTATCTTGGAAAGAGATATCTGGAGCAGGTTTTATACAATATTAAAGAAGACCGTCTGGTTTATCCGGAGTAAGATAAGAAAGGAAAAAGAAAATGGCAAAAATTGGTATTATCGGCGCCATGGAGCTGGAAGTTGATGCGTTAAAGGCAGCCATGGAGGTAAAAAACACCGTAACAAGAGCAGGAATGGAGTTTAAAGAGGGAACTTTAAACGGCGCTGACGTCGTTGTTGTGCGCTCCGGAATCGGAAAGGTAAATGCTGCGCTCTGTGTACAGATTCTGGTGGATTTATTTCAGATCACCCATGTGATTAACACCGGTGTGGCAGGTTCCCTGAATGCAGATCTGGATATTGGGGATATCCTGATTTCCAAAGATGCGATTCATCATGATGTGGATGCTACCGTATTCGGGTATCCTCTGGGAGAGCTTCCGCAGATGGGAATCCGGGAATTTATCGCAGATGAAAAGCTGGTAAATCTGGCAGTGGAATCCTGTAAAAAAGTCAATCCCGACCTGACAGTCCGCACCGGACGCGTTGTGAGCGGCGATCAGTTTATTTCCTCTGATGATGTGAAAAAACGCCTGATCGAAGTGTTCCACGGCGATTGCGCGGAAATGGAAGGCGCGTCTATCGCACATGGCGCATACTTAAATAAAATTCCGTTTATCGTAATCCGGGCGATTTCCGATAAGGCAGATGGCTCTGCAGAAATGGATTACACGGCCTTCGAACATGAGGCGGCAAAGCATTCTGCGCGTCTGGTAGAAGATCTGGTACAGAAGATTCAGTAAGGGTTACAGTCCGTCCGCGCCAGTTGCAAAGAAGCAGCCACGAGAGAACTGTAAAAAAATAAAAAAAAGACTTGCGCTGCTGTCAAAGTTGTGATAATATATCCTTTGTCAGCAGCGAACAACACTGATACAGTGCTGAACACTGAAAGACAAATGCAGGAATGGCGGAATTGGCAGACGCGTACGGTTCAGGTCCGTATGGTAGCAATACCATGAGAGTTCAAGTCTCTTTTCCTGCAGGAACAAAAAGCGCTTCGAGAAATCGAAGCGCTTTTTCTGTCAGGATGCGCAACAGTGCAGATAAGCCGTATAGGCAGAGAGGATTACAGCACATGGTTTTATATTTTATCAGACATGGTGAGACGTCATGGAACGTAGAAGGGAAAATGCAGGGACAGACCGATATTCCATTAAATGAAAATGGAATCCGGCTGGCAGAAGAAACAGCGGAAGGAATGAAAGAGATTCCCTTTGATTTATGTATCACGAGTCCGCTTTCACGGGCGAGACAGACGGCAGAGATCGTGCTTGGCGGCAGAAAGGTTCCGATAATTGAGGATGCCAGAATTGAAGAATTGTCTTTTGGAAACTGGGAAGGAATCGGATGCCGTCCGGAAAATTATGCGGTTCCGACGCCGATTGAGGAATTTCAGAAGTTTTATACCGAGCCGTTTGCGTTTGTGCCGGGAGAAGGCGGGGAGACGATTCTGCAGCTCTGTATGCGTACAAAAGAGTTCTGGGATGAAGTAACGGCAAAGCCGGAATATGAAGATAAAACGATTCTGATTGCAACGCACGGCTGTGCGCTGAGAGCAATTCTGCACAATATTTATGAAGATAAAGCGGATTTCTGGCATGGATTTGTACCGGTCAACTGCGCGGTCAGTGTCGTAGAGGTCAAAGACGGAAATGCAAAACTGGTCGGGGATGACAGAATTTATTATAATGCAAAGGAAGTTGTGAATCACTTCAATGTGAAAAAGATGTTCGAAGAATAAAAATCAGACAGAAATATGAAAAAAGCCTGAGATGATGGAAAAAGTCTCAGGCTTTATTATCGTATGGAAACTTCGTTTCCATACGATAATAAACGCTCCGCGCCGAGTGCGCGAGAATGTGCCAAGGCACATTCTTTTTTATTATGGGATTTATCCTGTTGAGGGTATTGGAGTTTTTCGTGTTCCGAAAAATGGAGATGCCCGAAACAAAAAACCACCTGCTTTGCGGGTGGAGACAAAGCGTTGTACAAAAAAATCACCTTTCCGTTACAATAGAGTTGTTCAGGCACTATTGTAAGAAAGGAAAGGTGATTTTATGGCGAATAAGAATTATGATTTAGCTCACACAAAATGGATGTGTAAGTATCACATCGTATTCACTCCAAAGTATAGACGAAAAGTTATTTATAATCAATTAAAAGTTGATATAAGAGATATTTTGAAACAGTTATGTTCATACAAAGGAGTAGAAATCATCGAAGGGCATTTAATGCCAGATCACATTCATATGCTGGTAAGCATTCCGCCGAAGATGAGTGTGTCAAGTTTTATGGGATATTTGAAGGGCAAGTCCGCACTTATGATATTCGATAGACATGCAAATCTAAAGTACAAGTTTGGAAATCGACATTTTTGGTCAGAAGGATATTATGTCAGCACAGTAGGGTTAAATGAAGCGACGATCAAAAAGTATATCCAAGATCAGGAAAAGAACGATATCATGCAAGATAAATTAGGTGTAAAAGAATATGAAAACCCTTTTAAGGGTTAAGTCGAAGTAGTACAAACGCCCCTTCAAGGGGCATAAGCAACGCGTCAAGTGCAATAGTGACTTGAACGAAGAGAAAGTCTGGGCGCCTTGAGACGCTGTCCGGTGTCAAGGGGTTATACCCAGCGAGCCGAGCCACCCCTTGAAGGGGTGGCGGCGACTATACAGAAAAGAAGAAATAGACTTAAAAATGCATGCGCCTTCGTACTGCGTTCCTGAGCCTTGCACGGGAGAGAATCGTGATCAGCGAGATTACAATAACGCCACAGACGGAGCATACGACCGCCGACCAGGTCAGTCGCAGCGGAAGTAAAAGGTATCGGCGGATGAGCAGCTCGATACCGGCGCACAGCAGAGCGGCTTCCGCGAAAAAATAAAGCGCTTTCATCAAAAAGGCAGAAGAAATTTTGCGCAGACAGAAAGCAAAGAGGATCGTGGCCAGCGTGCAGAGCGCGGTGATCGGCAGGGACAGTCCGAAGAACCAGCTGTGATCCGTGGTATTAAAGCCGATCAGAAACTGATATAACATTACGGCAAGACCATCGAAGAGCAGGGAAAGGTAGATAGGAAGCTTGGTATATATCACTGCAGGGATTGACATTACCCAGATCAGGACACAGGCTCCAATTACGTAAAGCGACCAAAGATGCTGCCTGAATACCAGCAGATTTAACAAAAGACTGCACAGACCGGCCGCAGTGAGAGAGACGGAAAGCAAAATGGCGAGGTCTTTTCGGCGTACAACCTCAACCTGTCCCTTTTCTTTCGGAAACGGGGAGACAGGCTGCATTTTGGAAAGATCATGTGGATTGATAACAGGGGTATTGCAGAGCGGACAGTATTTTAAGGACGGGTCCAGCTTTACCCCACAGTTGACACAGTATGACATATGATTTCACTCCTTTTTGATTCATGACAATAAAATGGGCGCGCGTTCTATTACAGTTCCCGGTTACTTTCGATCGTGACGGGGATGCCGTCCTCGACGAGCTTTTGAAAAAATCGCCGTTCCACATCCGCTTCGATGATACAGCTGGCAAAATTGACGGTCAGCGTGTCCTCAAAGCTGACAATGGCGCAGTTGGTGCGCTGGGAATATGGGATTCCCATATAAATATCGAAGCGCTCCAGATAGGGCTTCATATCGTCCGGAACGCGGATTGCACCCATGTTGGTTAGGCCGGCAGAGGAATTTTTGTCCTGTACCCGCTGGTAAAACTGCCGGACGACAAAATCCTTTAAAAACAGCGGGACAATACGGATCAGGGGATTACGCTGTGTGGAGGCATTCGTTGTGATGTCGCCGCGCAGGAACTTGCTGTTGATATAGTAGCGCATATAGTGGTGCACCTGAGTGACAATTTCTTCAAAGGTGTAGTCACCAAGTCTTGGATCGATAGACGGATAAACCATCGTGATAAAGTTGCGCAGAGTTTTGGATGGAAAAAAACGGCGCAGGTTGACGGGCATGGCGATCCGCACAGGGCGCAGACGCAGATGAAAATCGTGCTCCTGCTTTTGCAAAAGAGAATATAAAAGCACGGCGTTTAGGTATTCCGTAATCGAAGCCTGATATTGTTTGGCAACCTTCTGGACAGCGCTGACGCTCATGATGCCGTCAATCACGTTGAGGGTATAGAAAGGTTCTTTCGTGCCGCGCACACGGTAAGTTTTTTCGGCGGGTCTGGGCGGGCAGACGCGGGCGTTTGCATAGCGCATATAGGCGTCTTCAAATTCTTCCGGATCCGGTGTTTCGTTGACATCTAAAACGAAGCCGCCGTTGGAAATTTCGTGTCCCAGGAGCCGCAGATAAACGGCAGTAACTGTCTGGAGCAGATACATGCCGCCGGTACCGTCCCCGAGGCTGTGATGGGCTTCCAGGGAAATCCGCCGGTCATACCAGTAAAAACGTACAAGATAGCGGTTGTTGGATTTAAACGGCATCGGCATGCAGAAATTGCGGATATCGGGTTTTACAAACGGACCGGGACGGGTATTCGGCTCGAGATAGCGCCAGAAAAATCCTTTCCGCATTGCGGAATGATAGGTAGGAAAGCGTTTCATGGCAATATCGACAGCCTGCTGCAAAATATCCGGCTGCACCGGGTCTTTTAACAGGACGGAAAGCCTGTACACGGAGGAAAAGTCCCGGCGCTGCAACGTCGGATATACAATCGCGGACAGATCCAGCCGATACCAGGTTTTCGGAGCATGTTTTGAGTTTGATTTTGACATATCGGGTTCATCCTTTCGCTGCTGTTGGCATGAGTTCGTCAACACACAGCATATTGCAGTTCACCGCGCCATTTGCAAAAACGCTGCTTTCCGCTGCTTCGCAGCTCATTTTTGCGCATGGAGTGGTGCTCCCTTCGTGCATTTCTGGAAGCAGATTTTTGTGCGAGCACAAATCTGCTTCCAGAAACGCATGAGTGAACTGTAAGAACAGTATACACCAGCACGGGCAAAAGGAACAGGAAAAAGTTAAATCTTGTAAGAATAGAGGAAAATATGCTATAATTAAAATGATATCTTCTTTTTTGTGAGGAAGAAATAGAAGCTGTAAAAAAGAACGGAAATGGCGGAAAAACCTATTTTTACAAAGCATGCCGCGGCTGCGGCAGATACGGAGGAGATATGGCGGTAAGCAGCAGGCAGAACCAGAATATGATGAATCTGATCCGGAAGGTGCACGGGCTGGTGGAGCGCCCGGATCTGACGAAACACAGGCAGTCCCAGGACAGAATCGGCGCGATCCTCGGTACGGAAAAGGGAATTGCCTATGAAGAGACAGAGGTAGACGGCATGAGCTGCGAATGGGTGAAGGTGGAACGCGCGCATCTAAAGCGATATGTGATTTTGTATTGTCATGGCGGTGGCTATTCAACCGGCAGTACGGTATATGCCAGGACGCTGACGACAAAGCTGGCAGAATCCACAGGGATGGATGTGTTTTGCTTTAATTACCGGCTCGCGCCGGAATGTAAATTCCCGGCGGCTGCGGAAGATGCCATGAAGGCCTGGAACTATCTGATGTATTTGGGATACGGCGCGCGGGACGTGATTGTGGCGGGAGATTCCGCAGGCGGAAATCTTGCGTTGTCGCTGACGCTGAAATTAAAAGACGAAGGAAGAATGCTGCCAAGAGGACTTGCACTGATGTCTCCGTGGACAGACCTGACCAAATCAGGGAAAAGTTATCAGACAAGAAGCAGCGTAGATCCGGTTCTGGATCAGGAATACCTGGATCGGATGATCCAAAATTATGCGGGCGGAATGGAGTTGACGAATCCGTATATTTCGCCGCTGTTTGGAAAGCTGGAAGGGCTGCCGCCTGTATACATTCAGGTCGGGGATAACGAGCTTTTGCTTTCGGATTCGACGCAGCTGCACAAAAATCTCGTCAAGGCAGATGTTTCTGCCCGAATCGACATTTATAAGGGCATGTGGCATGTGTTCCAGATGTCGCCCCTCAAGAACGCCTATGACGCGATGAACAAAATTGCCGAATTTATTTTCGATATTTGCCGATAAAAAAAGGAAATCCGAAATTTTTACAGAATAAATAAAAAGTAGGACTGCAAAAGAGCAGAACCAAAGGAGCAAAAAGCATGTATTATCCGGAAGAGCTGATCGAAGAGGTCAGAACCAGAAACGATATAGTAGAGGTGATCTCCGGTTATGTGCGGCTGCAGAAAAAAGGAAGCAACTATTTCGGGCTGTGTCCGTTCCATAACGAAAAGTCGCCTTCCTTTTCCGTATCCCCCGGAAAGCAGATGTATTATTGCTTCGGCTGCGGTGCGGGCGGCAATGTGATCACCTTTTTGATGGAGTACGAAAACCAGACGTTCCCGGAAGCGGTCAGGACGCTGGCGCAGCGTGCCGGAATCGCCCTGCCGGAGGCAGACGACTCCAAAGAAGCGAGGCAGGCGGACAGCCGCCGCGCAAAGCTTTTGGAAATCAATAAGGAAGCGGCGAAATATTTCTATTACCAGCTGCGCACCGAACGGGGCAGTGTCGGGATGGAATATCTGCGCAAAAGAGAATTAAGCGACGAGACGATGAATCATTTCGGGCTGGGTTATGCGAACAAATACAGCAACGACCTGATTCAGTATCTGAAATCAAAAGGCTATTCCGAAGACCTGATCCGGGATGCAGGACTTTGCAACGTGGATGAAAAACATGGTATGTATGACAAGTTCTGGAACCGCGTCATGTTTCCGATCCAGGATATCAACCACCGCGTCATCGGGTTTGGCGGACGCGTGATGGGCGATGGGAAGCCCAAGTACTTAAACTCACCGGAAACAGAGATTTTTGATAAGAGCCGGAACCTGTACGGGTTAAATTTTGCCCGGACGAGCCGGAAAGGAAATGTGATTCTCTGTGAAGGATATATGGACGTTATCGCGATGCACCAGGCGGGCTTTACCCAGGCGGTTGCGTCACTGGGAACTGCGTTTACATCGGGGCAGGCGAGTCTGCTTCGGCGTTACGCAAATGAAATCCTGCTGTCCTATGACAGCGACGGCGCAGGCGTCAACGCGGCACTTCGGGCGATCGGAATTTTGAAGGAAGCGGGAATGACCGGACGGGTCATCAACCTGGAGCCTTACAAGGACCCGGATGAATTCATTAAGGCGCTGGGCGGAGAAGAGTTCCAGAAACGGCTGGATCATGCGGAGAACAGCTTTTTCTTTGAGCTGCGCCAGCTGCAGAAAAATTATGATTTATCAGACCCGGAACAGAAAACTGCATTTCATCGGGAAATCGCCAGAAAGCTCTGCACTTTTTCGGAAGAGGTGGAGCGGGAAAATTACATCGAAGCGGTGGCGCAGAAGTACCACATCAGCTTTGAAAACCTCCGCAGGCTGGTGGGAACCTATGCCGCCCAGACCGGGCTTGCACAGCCTGTGATCCGCCCCAAATCCGGTGTTCAGAAAAAGAACACAGCGGCGGAGGGTATCAAAAACAGCCAGAAATTATTATTGACCTGGCTGGTCGAACAGCCGCAGCTTTATCACCAGATTTCAAAATATATTTCTCCGAAGGATTTTACGGAAGGCTTATATGAAAAGGTGGCGGACAGGCTGTTTGAGGAGCTGGAGCAGGGCAACATCAATCCGGCTTCCATTATCAGCATGTTTGAGGAGGAAGAGGATCAGCGCGAGGCGGCTTCTTTGTTCCATACGAAGCTGGAGCGTCTGGAAAGCACCGCAGAACAGGAAAAGGCGCTGCACGACATCGTCTGTGCGGTCAAGCGAAACAGTTATGAAAGAGACAGCGCGCAGCTCGGGACGGACGTAGCTGCACTAAACCGCGTGATCGCGGGCAAAAAACAGCTGGAAGAGCTTGCAAAAACGCATATTTCCCTCGAATAAGGCAACAACAGGTAATACAGATACAGGAAGGATGTAGACAGACATGACAATGGATGAAAACACACGGGCAAAGTATGAGGAGAAAATAAAAACGCTTCTCGCTATGGCAAAAAAGAAAAAGAATGTGCTGGAATACCAGGAGATCAGCGACCATTTCGCAGATTTACATCTGGAAGAAGAACAGATGGATGAGATTCTGGATGCGCTGGAAAAGAGCGGTATCGACGTGCTGCGCATTACCGATGATGATGATATCCCGGATGAAGAACTGCTTTTGTCGGATGAAGACGAAGTGGACATGGAAAACCTTGATTTAAGTATTCCGGACGGCATCAGCATAGAGGATCCGGTGCGCATGTACTTAAAGGAAATCGGTAAGGTCCCGCTTCTGTCTGCAGAAGAGGAAATCGAGCTTGCAAAAAGAATGGAAAACGGCGATCAGGAAGCCAAAAAGCGTCTGGCGGAGGCCAACCTGCGTCTGGTTGTCAGCATTGCAAAGCGTTATGTGGGACGTGGTATGCTGTTCCTGGATCTGATTCAGGAAGGCAACCTGGGTCTGATCAAAGCGGTTGAAAAGTTCGATTACCGCAAGGGCTACAAGTTTTCTACCTACGCGACCTGGTGGATTCGTCAGGCGATTACGAGAGCGATTGCGGATCAGGCGAGAACGATCCGTATCCCTGTCCATATGGTAGAGACCATCAACAAGCTGATCCGCGTGAGCCGTCAGCTGCTTCAGGAGTTAGGCCGCGAACCTACTCCGGAAGAAATTTCCGAGGAGATGGGCATGCCGGTGGATCGTGTCAGAGAGATCTTAAAGATTTCTCAGGAGCCGGTATCTCTGGAAACTCCCATCGGCGAAGAGGAAGACAGCCATCTGGGCGACTTCATTCAGGACGACAACGTTCCGGTACCGGCGGAAGCGGCATCCTTTACGCTGCTTCGGGAACAGCTCGTTGAGGTTCTGGGCACGCTGACAGAGAGGGAGCAGAAGGTTCTGCGCCTGCGGTTTGGTCTGGATGATGGTCGTGCGAGAACACTGGAAGAGGTTGGCAAGGAATTTAACGTTACCAGAGAGCGTATCCGTCAGATTGAGGCAAAAGCGCTCAGAAAGCTGCGCCATCCCAGCCGCAGCCGCAAGTTAAAGGATTATCTGGACTAAGATGAAAATAGAATTATCGGAAAGAATGCAGGCGGTTTCGGCACTCGTCCCGAAAGGCCATGTCGCTGCGGACATCGGCTGCGACCACGGGTTTGTTTCGATTGATCTGGTGCAGCGTAGCATTTGTCCGCACGTCTATGCGGCGGACGTCCGCAAGGGACCGCTGGATCGCGCAAAAGAGCATATCGCATCCTATGGCTTGAAGGATAAGATTACGGCGGTGCTGTCGGACGGATTGAAAGATGTGCCGGTTTGTGGCAGCGGCGCGGACGGCTTTATCGCTGCCGGGATGGGCGGCAAGCTGATCGTTTCGATTCTGACGGCGGTACCGAAAAAAACGGCGCAGCTTTCCTGGTGTGTCCTTTCCCCTCAGTCGGAAATCTGGCTGGTGCGGCAGGCATTGACAGAGCTCGATTTTTTTATTATCGAAGAAAACATGGTGCTGGAAGATGGAAAGTATTACCCAATGATGCTGGCAGTCCGGGCAGGCGCAGACTGGGACGTCGAAGTGGAAAATGCGCAGCGCAAAAAACATCAACTGGCGGAAAAGCTTCTGCAGTCGGGGCTGACCGATGAGACGTGCCGATTTGCCGGAGACTGGCTTGGCTGGCAGCTGATGGACAGCCGCAGTGAGGTATTGTTTTCCTTCCTGGAACATACAATCAAAACAGACGAAGCGCTGCTTTTGGCGATGCCGAAGCCGGATGGTGATCGGGCGGCAGACTGCAGCGATCAGCGGATGCCTGGCGACGACGCTGCAGAGCGTATTTTAAAGCGCCGAACGGAGCTGGAGGCGCGCATACAGCTTTCTGAAAAAGTGCTGGAAGTTTTGAAAATGGAAAAGCAATAGAGCGCACGCTCCGGGAGCAGTTTCCGTTGGCGAAAACGGAAAGGAGATCGTACAGATGCAGGAAAAAAAGGTGACATATCAGGAACTTGCCGGACAGGCACAGAAAACAGAAAAGCATCAGATTGTACTTGCAATTGCAGACGGCAAAATCCGGGAGTTGTTCCAGACAGCGAAAGAGGGCGAGGAGATTTCCTTTTTGACGACGGCTGACCGGATCGGTCATGATACCTGGGTGCGCAGCGCAGTCATGCTTTTGATGAAAGCGGCATCCGATGTGGCAGGCAGCCTACAGAAGGGAAAGCTGAAAGTAGAATTTTCCATTGGAAGAGGGCTGTATTGCTCTCCACGGGATGGACGGAAGGTGGACAGTACGTTCATCGATCAAGTGCGGGAGCGGATGAGAGAGCTGGCGGCGCAAAAAATTCCGTTTGTAAAAATGACGAAAACGACGGACGATGCGATCGCTTTGTTTGAATCACAGGGAATGACGGATAAGGTGCAGCTGTTCCGTTACCGGAGAGCTTCTTGTATCAATGTGTATGAGCTGGACGGTTATTATGATTATAATTATGGCTACATGGTGCCGGATACGGGCTATATCGACTGTTTTGACCTGTTCCCTTACCAGGACGGACTGATGCTTCTGCTTCCGGAACGGCGCGATCCGGAGCAGCTGCCTGTTTTTGAAGAGCGAAAAAAGCTTTTTAAAGCGCTGGAGGATTCGACGCGCTGGGGCGAGAAGCTCGGCATTACGACGGTTGGAGATTTGAATGACAAGATCTGCGGCGGCGATCTGGCAGAGCTGATTCTGGTACAGGAGGCGATGCAGGAGAGCCGAATTGGACGGATTGCAGAGGACATCGCAGGACGCAAGGGTGTCAAATTCGTCATGATTGCGGGACCTTCTTCTTCCGGGAAAACGACATTTTCTCATCGACTTTCCATTCAGCTAAAGACGTTTGGACTGACGCCGCATCCGATCGAGGTGGACAATTATTTTGTCAACAGAGAAAAAACGCCGCGGGACGCGGACGGCAATTACAACTTCGAGAGCCTGGACGCGATCGATACAGAGCGGTTCAACAGAGATATGTGCGAGCTGCTGGAAGGAAAGCGTATCGAGCTGCCGACGTTTAATTTCAAGACCGGCAAACGGGAATATAAGGGAAACTTTTTACAGCTCGGGGCAGACGATATTTTAGTGATTGAGGGCATTCACGGCTTAAACGATAAGATGTCTTACGCGCTGCCAAACGAGAGCAAATACAAAATTTACATCAGCGCGCTGACGAGCCTGAACGTGGATGAGCATAATCGGATTTCCACGGCAGACGGAAGACTGCTGCGTCGGCTGGTGCGGGATGCCCGGACGAGAGGAACGAGCGCAGGACAGACAATTGCCCAGTGGCCGTCTGTGCGGCGCGGCGAGGAAGAGAATATTTTTCCCTTCCAGGAAAGTGCGGATGCGACGTTTAATTCTGCGTTAATTTACGAGCTCTGCGTCTTAAAAACCTATGCGGAACCGCTGCTTTACGGTATTCAGAAGGGCGATCCGGAATATTTTGAGGCAAAGCGGCTGCTCAAGTTCCTGGACTATTTCCTGGGCGTCAGCAGCGAGAATTTGCCGAAAAATTCGATTGTGCGGGAGTTTGTCGGAGGCAGCTGCTTCCGCGTCTGAAAATGGGACAAGCGTGCGGAAACGCATGAAAGCTGTGGCTGACATTGAAGCTACAGACAGAATTTCTCCTTGCCAAGCAGGGAAAATGCTGTTAAAATGGCACATGGCAAGTAAGATAAATGGTCGCGGCTGTCAGCCGTAAGGCACCCGAAAGGGGACAGGTGAGGAAAGTCCGGGCTTCACAGGGCAGGATGCCGGATAACGTCCGGTGGAGGTGACTCCAAGGATAGTGCAACAGAAATGAACCGCCAGGCTTTGCCTGGTAAGGGTGGAAGGGCAGTGTAAGAGACTACCGCCCGTCCGGTAACGGACGGGGCATATGTAAACCCCATCCGAAGCAAGACCGAATAGAAAGCAACAGATTTGCCCGATCTGCTTTCAGGTAGGTCGCTTGAGCCTGCCGGCGACGGCAGGACTAGATAGATGACCATTCACGACATAACCCGGCTTATCGTTTTGCTTGCCGGCAAAAGCACTGCGCAGGAGTTTTCCTGGGCAGTGTTTTTCTTATCGTATAGGAAACTTCGTTTCCATACGATAAGAAAAGCTCCGCGGGGATGCGCACTCGGCGCAAGGGTAGATGGTTGCCGAAGCAACCGCGCCTCGGCGCGAGAATGTGCCACGGCACATTCTTTTTTCGAAGGGCAAAAACGCTTTCTGCCCGAAGGGGCATTTGGAAGAAATCAGTATGGATTGGAAAAATACAGGGAATTTTCTGACTGAGAATGAAAAGGACAGGGTAAGACAGAGGGATTGCAGGTTAAGAGACAGAAGGGAGGAAGAAGGATGACAGGAATTGTATGTCTGGATCAGGAGGACGGTTTGCTGTTTAACGGCAGAAGACAGAGCCGTGATCGCGTGGTGACAGAGAAAATCCTTTCGATGACGGAAGGAAAGCCCCTTTGGATGAGCGCTTACAGCAGGCGTATTTTCCCGGAGGATGCGCCAGTCTGCGTGGCAGAGGATCTTGTGGGAAAGCTGACAGAGCCTGCAAGGAAAGATGCGGAACAGGTGGAGTCTGCGCAGGAGGAGCTGGAACGGGAGGAAGCTGCACAGAAGGAGCCTTGGCAGCAGCCGGGCGAAGCGGCCTTTTGCCTGATCGAAGAAGCAGTTAATTTGGAAAACGAAATGATCGATGAATGGATCGTTTTTCGATGGAAACGCGTTTATCCGGCGGACGTTTTTTTGAAATTTCCGGCGGATGACTGGGAGAAGGAGCTGATCGAAACCTTTGCAGGCTATTCGCATGAGGAGATCGATCTGGAACGTTATCGGAAAAAAGACAGGGCGAAATTTTAACAGGAAACAGATGAACCTGCGGACAGGACAGAAAATTTCAGGCAAGAGCAGGAAGAGAGATTATGAAAAAAGAGAAATGGAGCAAACGGCATTCCAGCGGTTTTCGAAAATGGCTCATAACAGTGTTGCTGGCGATATCCGTGCTGATGACCGGCTACAGCGTTCTGAAAGAGACTGGGGACGTGCTGCTGGATCAGGCGAAGGCATGGATGGAGGAAGGAATCGATGGGGCGCGGGACGAGGCAGGAGATGACGGTGATGTAGCGTCAGATAAGAAATGCGGCGGCACATCCGCTGCAGAAACGCCAGAGGACGGCTTCTGGGGCACTGAAATCCCCGTCTATCAGGGAAAGGCCTGGATCGAATTAAACAACAACGTTCCGCTTTTTACGAAAAAGGACTACTCGACGAAATCCTTTGAAACCTACGGCGAGCTGGACAGCCTTGGCAGATGTACGACTGCTTATGCAAACGTCGGGCAGGATTTGATGCCGACCAAAGAGCGGGAGAGCATCAGCCAGGTGAAGCCGACCGGCTGGCAGAAGTCGGAATATGACGGAATCGATGGAAAATATCTATATAATCGTTGTCATCTGATCGGTTATCAGCTGACGGCGGAAAATGCAAACGAGAAAAATCTGATTACCGGGACACGTTATTTGAATGTCACCGGGATGCTGCCGTTTGAAAATATGGTGGCGGATTATGTAAATGAAACAAAGGGACATGTCCTGTACCGGGTAACGCCGGTGTTTTATCAGGATGAGCTGGTTGCGCGCGGCGTCAAAATGGAGGGCTGGTCGGTAGAGGATAACGGGGAAGGCGTATGCTTCAACGTGTTTGTATACAATGTACAGCCCGGAATTTCCATCTGTTACGCGGACGGTACGAGCAGCAGGATTGCGCAGGAAGAGACGGCAGATCCTTCGGCGCAGAAAATTTATGGGAACAGGCGCTCGAAAATTTACCATTGTCCCGGACAGGCGGCGTATGAGGAGATGAAGGATTCCCCGAACCTCGTGATTTTCGACAGCGAGGAGCAGGCACAGGCAGCGGGCTACCGGAAAGCGGTACGCTAAACACAGAATACAAAGCAATATGAGGAAAAAAGATTCCTGTACAGGTGCGTCGAATTGGGCGAATCGTACAGGATTTCTTTTTGTAGTTGTAAAAATTGTCAAAATAGTGTTACAATAAGGATATATGTATCAGAAATGCGCATAAACTGCGCAGGGGAGAGTGGGATCGTGTATCGTATTTTAATAGTAGATGATGAAAAAATCGAGCGGACGGGACTTCGGCTTCTGCTTGGTAAAATGGATCAGAAATTTGAAATTACAGAGGCCGTAAACGGAAAAGAAGCGCTGGAATGGCTTTCCTGTAACCGCGCCGATATTCTGGTGACGGATATCCGTATGCCGTTTGTGGATGGACTGGAGCTGGTGGAGCAGGCAGCGCGGCTTTATCCGGATATGAAAGCCATGGTTTTTTCCGGCTACGGAGAATTTGAATATGCGCGCAGGGCGATGCGCTTTGGAGTAGAGGAATATATTTTGAAGCCGGTAAATCCGACAGAATTTCAGAACGCGATAAAAAAGATTATACGTGTATTGGAAGAGAGCAAACAGGAAAAGAGCCGCAGGCAGACAGAAGGCAGCCTGTTTAAGGAATATATTCTGAATGCGATTTTTAACGGGACGGACGCGGCAGAGCTTGAAAAACGCGCAGCCGGAATTTATCCGATGGATTTTCTGAACAGCTACAAACGTCTGATGCTTCTGGAGGTTAGCGGGGATTTCTTTGAAAATAAGAGCAGTCAGCTTCTGGGGGGACTTAAGCTTGCCGGCTTAAATGCAGACTATCTGAATGTGAGCCCTCAGCAGGGAATCCTTTTATTTAAATCGGAAAGCGACGACTGGAAGGAGACGGCGCGCCGGGTGCTTGGAATTTTGGAGGAGCTGAGCGGCAAGGACGCAAAATGTTACGTTGCGGTTTCCTCCGGCCTCAAGAACAGAAGTCAGCTGGCGGAGCGCTGCAGGGAGACGGAGCTTTTGATGGAAAACCGTTTTTACGGTCTGGACAGCCATATTTTCATGGCGGAATACGATGTGGAATGCGCGGACGACGTGCAGCTGGACGACAACACACTGATCAAGCAGATCCAGCAGGATGTTCGAACGAAGGATATGTTAAGCCTTTCCGAGCATGTGGACAGACTGTTCCACAATTACCGACAGAACGTCGGATTTTCCCAGATTTATGTGAAATTCGTCTTTTCCAGCCTGTTGAAGGTTTTATATGAAGCGATTCCGGGTAAAAACGACAGGGACTTAAATGAAGAAATGGAAATGCTTTACCGGACAGCGGATATCGATGAGATCCGGCGGATCATAGAAAAAAACATTCAGCTTCTGGAGCAGGAGACCCAGACGGACAGTGGCAATATTCATCGGGAGGTAGAAGAGGTCAAGCGCTATATCAATACGCATTACGGGGAAGAGATAAGCATCGAAATGTTGGCAGAGCGCGTTTTTTTGGCTCCCAGTTATCTGAGTACGATTTTTAAAAAGGAAACCGGCCAGAATTTAAGCAAATTTATCAAGATCTGCCGAATGGAAAAAGCACGCGAGATGCTGGAGGGCACGAAGGACAAAATCGTGAGCATCAGCGAAAAGGTAGGATATCCGAATGTTTCCTATTTTTGTCAGAGCTTTCGGGAGTATTATGGGATGACGCCGCAGAAATATCGCGATCAAGGAGAGAATGCAGAACAAGATGAAGAAGCTGTTGCATTGGTTTAACGGAATCAAGCTGCGGTATAAGCTGGCGATCTTTTATTCCCTGTTTTGCTTTTTGCCGGTGATGCTTTTGTTTTGGCTGAGCTTTCTGCAGATGCGAAGTATTATTGACGATAAGGGAAAAATGAACCTGCAGTCCTATCTGCAGCAGTCGGTGTCGTCGATGGACCGAACTCTGGACGGCTATAACAGCCTGTCGGATTATATTGCCTTTGACCGGACGCTGGCAGAGGTATTTTCCATGGAATATGGGACACCCTACGAGCAGTATGAGCAGCTGACACAGAAGGTGGATCCGATCCTGCGGACAGCGAGCTATTTTCATGGCGGGATGCAGCAGATCACGATCTATACGGATAATGGAATGGTCAAGCATGACACGACGGTTGCGCCGGTGTCAGAGATTGAGGAGACGGATTGGTATCAGAAGACATTGGAGCACCCGGGTCTTAACTGGTTTGCAAATTATCAGGAAGAGACACTGTTTTCCGCCCGGAAGCTTGCCTTTTCCGGTGCCAGAGAGGGCGTGAACATCCTGTATATGGATGTGGATTATCAGAAGCTTTTTACGCCGTATGCAGAAACGCTGATCTCAGAATGCGGGCTTTATATTACAGATCAGGATGGTAAGCTGGTCTTTGAGGAAAGCAGATTTTCCGGAAAGAATCAGAACTATGATCTGACGTATTCCGAATTTCTGGAGCAGCGGGATAGGGGCAGTACAGATTATATCATTCTCTGTGAGCAGTCAAATACAACAGGATGGACGGTGTGGCTGTATCAACCGGTTGGACTTGCAGGAGAAGCGATGCGGCCGATCGGAGTGATGGCGGGAGTGACGATCCTGATCTGTATCTTCGCAGCAGTGCTTGCTTATTTTATCACCTCCGGCATGGTGAGCAGCAGGATTGAACGGCTGACGCACTTCATGCAGGAGGTGCAGGAGGGCAGCATGGATATGCAGATGGAGAGCGATGATCGGGATGAAATTGGGATGCTTTACCGTGGCTTTGGCAGCATGATGAAGCGAATACGGACACTGATCAATGAAGTTTATCTCAGCAAGATCACCCAGAAGGAGGCGGAGCTGAAGGCACTGCAGGCACAGATCAATCCGCATTTTCTGTATAATACGCTGTCTTTGATCAACTGGAAGGCACTGGCGGCAGGAGAAGAGGATATCAGCAGGATGACACTGGCCCTGTCTACCTTTTACCGCACTGCCTTAAACCGCGGGCGGAATGTGCTACAGGTAGAGACTGAGCTGAGTAATACCCGTGCCTATCTGGAAATTCAAAGCATGCTGCATGACGGGGATTTTGATTATGAAATCGAAGCACAGACGGAAATCCTGCAGTGCGAGTCTCTGAATCTGATCCTGCAGCCCCTTGTTGAGAATGCGATCCATCACGGAATCGAAGAAAAAACAGACGGACGAGGTAAAATTACTGTCCGGGGATGGAAAGAAGACAATTGTGTATGGTTTATGGTAGAGGATAACGGTGTCGGGATGGAGCAGGAGGTTGCAGATAAAATCCTGACAATGGAATCCAAGGGCTATGGAGTTCGGAATGTTGATGAACGGATCCGCCTCTGTTATGGAGAAAAATATGCGATGAAGGTAGAAAGTGTTGTCGGCAAAGGTACAAAAATGACAATTCACTTTCCTGCAAGACGGCTTACGGATATACAAAAATCACAAAGTTCTTAAAAAAATGATATCATTCTTAAAACATTGATATGTACGGCTGCTTTTTTATAGTTTACAATAATACCATCAAGCAAACACGAAACACCGAAAAGGTGTGGTGTATAGGAGGAAAAAGCTATGAAATTCAAAAAAGTGACAGCACTGGCGCTTTGCGTAGCAATGTCTGCAACAGCTCTTGCAGGCTGCGGATCCAAAGCAGCTACAACAGACAGCCAGACAGCAGCTCCCGCAGAGAGTGCAGCAGCAGATACTGCAGATGATGCAGCAGAAGCTCCTGTTGAAACAAAGGATGTTACCCTGAAGGTTTGGGCACCTCAGGAAGACCAGAACCCGACAGATACTTATGACAAGGGTATGCTGGCTGCAATGTGTGATGCTTTTAATGAAGCACATCCGGAATGGAACATTACATATGAATATGGCGTATGCGGTGAAGACGTTGCAAAAGACGAAGTAACCAAGGACGTTGATGCAGCAGCAGATGTTTACATGTTTGCAAACGACCAGCTGCCGATTCTGGTAGAGGCTGGTGCCATCGCAGAGCTGGGCGGCAAAAACCTGGAAGAGGTTAAGGCGACCAACTCCGAATCTATGATAAACACTGTTACTTATGAGGGCGGTGTATACGGTGTTCCTTATGCATACAACGGCTGGTTCATGTACTATGACAGCAGCAAATTTACAGAAGACGAAGTTAAGGATCTGGATGTTATGTTGGCAAAGGATCTGGGAGATGATGTGACCAATGTATGCTTCCAGCTGAGCAACTCTTGGTATATTCCTTCCTTCTTCTATGGCGTTGGCGGCACAATGTTTGGTCCTGACGGTACAGACGGCTCTGTTCCCTGTGATTTCGATGATGAAAAGGGTCTTGCAGTAACCAATTACCTCATTGACCTTGCTGCAAATCCGAAATTCACAAACCAGGCAAACGAAGAAGCAGGTAAGGCAATCAACCTGTTCACCGAAGGTAAGCTGGGTGCATTCTTTAGCGGCTCCTGGGATCGTGAAGCAATTGAAACTGCTCTGGGCGACAACTTCGCATGTGCACAGCTTCCTTCCTTCAAGGCTGGCGATTATGAAGGCACAATGAAGTCCTATGCAGGTTCCAAGGCAATTGGTGTAAATCCTACCTGCGAGAACATGGACGTTGCAGTTGCACTGGCTGTATATCTTGGCAACGCTGACTGCCAGAAGATCCGTTATGAAGTTCGTGGTGTAGTTCCGCTGGATTCCACCGGTATCGACGATGTAATGTTAAACGCTATTACCGACACTGTAAACAACACTTCTGTTGCTCAGCCTCTGGTTTCTGAGATGAACGGCTGGTGGAGCAACGCAGAAGCATTCGGCAAAGCAATCGTAGCTGGTGAGGTTAACCACGACAATGCACAGGATAAGCTGACCAACTTCATTGCAAACGTAAATGCAGGCGGCTCTCTGGAGTAAGATTCCGGCTTGATTTTAAGGCTTCACCCGATCTTCCGGTGAAGCCTTTCTTTCAGAAACGGACATTTGGGGATGACACAGTGTCTGCCTGAAACTGTATGAGGGAAAGGAAGAATACGATGGCAGCTTTTGGAAAAAAGAAAAAAGCTTCTGAATTTCCGGATGTGATACCGGTATCCGAAGCGATTCGAAAAGGTGATATTTTTACAAAACTGACCTGTCTGATCATGGGCGCGGGCAATCTTGCGAGAAAACAGATCATACAGGGACTTTTGTTCCTGGCAGGAGAACTTGCATATATTTTCTATATGGTTTTCTACGGGGCAAAGGCTCTGCAGAATTTCGTTACGCTGGGTACCGAAACGCAGAAAAAGGTTTTCAATGAAGCGACACAGGTTTATGAGTATGCGACAGGAGATAACTCCCAGCTCTGCCTGCTCTATGGTGTTGTTACGTTCTTT
The DNA here is from genome assembly GCF_046968865.1 of Gallintestinimicrobium sp. Lineage (NCBI taxonomy): Bacteria > Bacillati > Bacillota > Clostridia > Lachnospirales > Lachnospiraceae > Gallintestinimicrobium > Gallintestinimicrobium sp. Next base: position 67,079 of record NZ_JBKVPW010000009.1, read on the forward strand.
GTGACAATTGGATTTATCCTGCTGTGGCGAGCTGCAATTCGCTCCTCCTATATTGCGCAGAAAGCACAGGAAGCAGGAAAGAAGCCGATTACCTTCGGCCAGATTTTAAAAGACTTGAAAGATAACAGGATGTATCAGCTCTTCCTGCTTTTCCCGTTCCTGGGAATTATATTGTTTACGGTAATGCCTCTGGTATTCATGATCCTGATGGCATTTACCAATTATGACCGTGATCATTTGCCGCCAGGTAAGTTGTTTGACTGGGTAGGCTTCCAGAACTTTGCCAGAGTATTAAATGCAGGCGGAGCACTTGGAGAGACCTTCTGGAGGGTGCTTGGCTGGACGATCATCTGGGCTATTTTTGCAACCTTCTTAAACTATATCTTTGGTATTATCCTGGCGATCATCATCAACCGGGATGGGACGAAGTTCAAAGCCTTCTGGCGTTTTATCTTCGTACTGACCATCGCTGTGCCTCAGTTTGTATCCCTGCTGGTAGTCAATACCATGATCCAGGAGCACGGTGTAATCAATCTGCTGTTAAAGGAACTGTTCGGTGTAGGACCGCTGCCGTTCTTGACCAATGTGACCTGGGCGAGAGTGACAGTTATTGTCATCAACCTCTGGGTCGGCATTCCTTATACGCTGCTTGCAGTAACCGGTATTTTGAAGAATATTCCTGCAGAGCTGTACGAAGCGGCAAGGGTGGACGGCGCAAATGCGTTTGTTACCTTCTTTAAGATCACCATGCCGTACATGATGTTTGTCATGACGCCGAATCTGATTACAACCTTTACAGGGAATATCAATAACTTCAACGTTATTTACCTGTTGACAAACGGCGCGCCGGCCTGCGATACCTATTACCGCGGTACTGCGGGTAAGACGGATCTGCTCGTTACCTGGCTGTACAAGCTGACAATTGATAATAAGGACTATAACCTGGGTGCCGTAATCGGTATCCTGACCTTTGTCCTGATGGCGACGTTGTCTCTGATAACGTACAGACGGACCGGATCCTATAAAAACGAGGAGGGATTCTCATGAAAAACACCAGACAGAATTCAGCAAGCATTAAAAAGAAAGTCACCAATGTGCTTGTGCATTTGTTTCTGACGATCCTTTCCGTGATCTGGGTATTCCCGATTTTCTGGGTAGTCCTGTTATCCTTCAGAGAACAGAAAGGACAGTATATCACATCGTTCTGGCCTAAAAAGTTTACGATGGCAAACTATGTGAAGCTGTTTACAGATACTGCACTGTTCAATTTCCCGAAGTGGTTTTTGAATACGCTGTTTGTAGCAATTTGTTCCTGTATCCTGACAACATTCTTTGTTTTGGCGATTTCCTATTGTCTGTCCAGACTCCGGTTTAAGATCCGTAAGCCTTATATGAATGTTGCCATGATTCTTGGTATGTTCCCCGGCTTTATGTCCATGATCGCCGTTTATTATATCTTAAAGGGCTTTGGACTGACCAAGGGTCCCATGATCTTCCTGGCGTTGATTATGGTATATTCCGGCGGTGCGGGGTTGGGCTTTTACGTATCCAAGGGCTTCTTTGATACGATTCCGAAGGCACTGGATGAAGCTGCAATCGTGGACGGCGCAACGAAATGGGATGTCTTTTCCAAGATCATTATGCCGTTGTCGAAACCGATCATTGTAAGCACGATCATGACTTCCTTCATGGCTCCCTGGCTGGATTTCATCTTCGCAAAGGTAATTGCAGGTGCGGATCCGAGATATTATACGGTTGCGATCGGTCTGTACACGATGCTGACCAAGGAAAATATCGTAAATTGGTATGCCTGCTTCGCAGCTGGCGCAGTTTGCGTTTCCATTCCGATCGCTATTCTGTTCCTGAATTTGCAGAAATACTATGCAGAAGGTATGTCCGGAGCAGTTAAGGGCTGATGGCAGTTTGTAAGGACTGACAGCAGACAGCCGAAAATAGTTTTACAGCAGGCGAAAACGAATATCGTTTTCGCCTGTTTTGCTACTGAAAACAAAGATCTGCAGAAAGGCGGATATAGGGATGAAAAAGAGACTGAGTTTAATACTATGCGTAGTGCTTCTTTGTCAGCTGCTCTCAGGATGCGGGAAAACGACGGAGACTGTCAGGGAGCCGGACGATGCATACCGCTGCTATTATGAAATTTTTGTCGGTTCGTTTTGCGACAGTGACGGAGACAAATGCGGCGATCTAAGCGGAATCACAGAAAAGCTGGATTACATCGAAGATATGGGTTTTACCGGGATCTGGCTTACACCGATCATGCCGTCACCGACCTATCACAAATATGATGCCACAGATTATTACGGGATCGATCCGTCCTTTGGAACGATGGAGGATTTTGAGACACTGCTTAAGGAATGTCACAAACGCAATATCCGGTTGATTATGGATCTGGTGTTCAATCATACCTCCAGCAGCCATCCGTGGTTTTTGGAGGCCTGTGATTATTTGGAGCAGCTTGGAGAAAAGGAACCGGACGAAAACGAGTGCAAGTATGTGAACTATTATAATTTTGCAAAGGATCAGGCACAAACTCCAAACTGGTATCAGATAGGCAGATCGGACTGGTACTATGAGGGGGTTTTCTGGGATGGTATGCCGGATCTGAATCTGAATAGTGAAGCGGTCAGAGAAGAGCTGGAGCAGGTTGCCTCCTTCTGGCTGGAGAAGGGTGCAGACGGCTTCAGACTGGATGCGGCGAAGGAATATTTTACAGGATACGCAGAAAAGAATATAGAGGTTTTAAACTGGTTTGAAACCTACGTGAAAAGTGTAAAGCCGGAGGCATATCTGGTAGCCGAGGTCTGGGAAGGACAGGGAGTGCTGCAGGAATATTACAAAAGCGGGATCGACAGCTTATTTAATTTCCCGGCGTCACAGCAGGATGGCGCGATCATAAAGACTGCCAAGGCAAGAGTGACGCCCCAGCAGTTTTTCTCCTGGATGGTAAAGCAGCAGACTGCAGACAGACTGGCAAATCCGGATTATATTGATGCACCGTTTATCAGCAATCACGATACCACCAGGATCAGCGCCCAGTGCGTCAACAACGAAGAGCAGATGAAATTTGCTGCAGGGTTGATGATGATGATGCCGGGCAGTCCCTTTGTTTATTACGGAGAAGAGCTGGGGATGAAGAGCTCCGGAACAAAGGATGAAAACAAGCGCCTTCCAATGTACTGGTCTGCACAGGATTTGTCTAAGACACCGGATGCGCCTCAGACAGCAGATGCAGTGGAGCAGAAGTTTCCGTCTGCGGAGGAGCAGGAAAAGGATTCGGGGTCCATTTTACAGTATTATAAGAACGCCATCGAGTTGCGCAGAAGCAATCCGGAAATCGCGAGGGGAAGTATAAGTGTTCCGGACGGAGAGCTTCCGGAAGATATCGGTGTGCTTTTGACAGAATGGGAAGGAAAGGTAAGTGTAATTTTATGTAATAATGCAACGGAATCTGTGGAAATAGACTTGCAGCAAGCCCTTCCGGAAGGTTATAATTATACTCTAAAGGGCAGTTTAAACGTTGGAGACCAGCAGGAAAAGCTGGAGAATAACAAGCTGGAATTGCCCGCCTATGGAATTGTGATCCTGAAACAAAGCGGGGTGGATTAAAGAATGAGACGAAAACGCTGGCTGGCTGCTATTTTGGCGGCAGGGACAGCCTGTACAGCACTTTTTGGATGCGGCAGCAGACAGATCGTAGGCACTGAGATGGCACGGCCAGGAGAATCCTCGGAGAAAGAGTTGCAGGCATGGGAGGAGGCAAAAAACACGCCTTACGGAAAATATCCGGAGCTGATCACCTATACCCTCGGAAAGATGACCGGCGGCAATCGTTCCAATATGCCGGAACGGGACACCTATGAAGATAACGTTTATACGAGATATCTCCGGGAGTGCTTAAATATCCAGAACAAGGATGTATTCGAGGCAATGGAGGATCAGTATACGGTAAACGTTGATATGGCGATCGCATCGGGAGAGCTTCCGGATGTCATGGTCATAGAAGATCGGGAGACTCTGATCCGGCTTGCCGAGGGGGGAATGATTGCTGATCTGAGCGAGGCATTGGAAAACTGCGCCAGCGACGGGATAAAGGCAATGTATGACAGCTACGAGGTGTCTGCGCTGGATTCAGCGATGATCGACGGAAGGCTGATGGCGCTTCCGGAGCCGAGTTTTGTAGACGGTCCGAATCTGCTGTGGCTGCGCAGGGACTGGATGGACGAGCTGGGACTTGAAGCACCGGATACGATGGAGGAGGCTGTGGAGATCGTACGGGCATTTGTGGAACAGGATCCCGGAAATAACGGAGAAGGCAACACCATTGGCCTGGTGTGCCATTCCGATCTGACCGGAGAAACAGGATATCGTTATGAATTTCAGCTGAATACACTTTTTGCATCCTATAGTGCATTTCCAAAGCAGTGGATTTTGCAGGAGGACGGCACAGTGGTTTACGGCTCGGTGCAGCCGCAGGTAAAAGAGGCACTTGCCGAAGTGAGAAAATTGTATGAAGAGAAGCTGCTGGATGATAGCTTTATGCTCCGTACGATGGCAAATATTGCGGAACTGATCGTAGACGGAAAGTGCGGTTCGTTTTTCGGTCCCTGGTGGGCGCCGAACAATCCGCTGATGGAAGCGATGGAGAAAAACCCGGATGCGGTATGGGAGCCCTATCTGATCCGGACGACAGAGGATGGAAAGCTGCAGTATTATGATCAGAATCCGAGCTACAAATACGTTGTGGTGCGAAAAGACTTTGAGCATCCGGAGATCGTATTTAAAATGGCAAGCGTGATGTTCGATAAAATGCGTACAGAAGGACGATACAACGAAGAACTTGCTTATTATTTTCAGACCAATGTGGATTCCACGGCGCGGCCGATCTCCATCAATATTGATTACAGCGATGCGCTGCATCGCTGCTATGAGGATATTAACGGTGCACTGACCGGGAAAAAGGATCCGGATGAGCTGCAGGTTCTCGAATATGCCTATTATGAAAAATGCAAAGATTATCTGGAAAATTCCCAGTCTGCAGACGCGGAAACCTGGGCGGCTTATGAATCCAGGATCCGTGCCTGTGCTCTGCTGGATAATAAGGATCTGGAGGTGTGCAGTACTGTCTTTTCCGGGGAGACGGAAACCATGAAGACGAAATGGTCGAAGCTTCAGGAAATGGAAAAGAAGCTATATCTGGAAATCATCACAGGAGTGAAGGAGCTGGATGAATTTGACAGATTTGTGGAAGAATGGATGGAAGCGGGCGGAGATCAGATTACGCTGGAGGTAACAGAAGCGGTGCGGGAAGCGAAAGGGGCTTGATTTTACCGAGGGTTTGTGCAAAAATAAAATACGGTAAAAAGGAAAGGTGCCAATGGAGGTAGTCATGAGAGGAATTGATACACCTGTCAGAAAAATGCGGAGAGAGATTTTTAAAGAGATCGCGCAGCTTGCATATCATTCTGACAATCTGAATGATGATGTAGAAGCGTTACCCTATAAAATTGTGAATCCTGAAACTCCGATTTATCGGGAAAGCATTTACCGGGAGCGTGAAATAGTAAGAGAGCAGATCCGGCTTGCGATGGGGCTGTCGCTTCGCCCGGAAGACGCACCGGTGCATGTGACACAGGGGCTGGAGGAGAGCAATATTGACGAAAAATATTACGAGCCTCCGATGATCCAGGTGATTCCCTCGGCATGTAATGCCTGCCCTGAAAATGAATATTGTGTAACAGACCGTTGTATGGGGTGTGTAGCACATCCGTGTCAGGTTGTATGCCCGAGAGGGGCGATCAGCACCGTAAATGGCAAGTCGGTCATTGATCAGAGCAAATGTATTCGCTGCGGTAAATGTAAATCAGTGTGTCCCTACGATGCAGTTTCCCATCAGCAGAGACCCTGCAGCGCAGCCTGCGGTGTGGGTGCGATCGGCAGCGATGGGGCCGGCAGGGCGGTTATCGACAGCGAGAAGTGTGTCACCTGTGGCCAGTGTATGGTAAGCTGTCCCTTTGGCGCAATTGCAGATAAATCCCAGATTTTTCAGCTGATCCATGCCCTTGAGTCCGGCAGAGAGATCATTGCACAGGTAGCGCCTGCGTTTGTCGGTCAGTTTGGTCCTGCAGCGACGCCTGGGAAGATCAAGACCGCGTTAAAGCAGCTTGGCTTTGCAGATGTTTATGAAACCGCCATCGGAGCCGATATCGGAGCGGCAATAGAAGCGGAGCATTATGTGAAAGAAGTGGCAACCGGCGAACTGCCGTTTCTGCTGACGTCCTGCTGTCCCTCCTGGTCAATGCTGGCAAAGAAATTCTTCCCGGAGACCATCGATAAAATCTCCAACGCCCTGACACCTATGGTAGCGACTGCACGTGTCATCAAAAAAGAGCATCCCGATGCATCTGTTGTGTTTATCGGTCCCTGCGTAGCAAAAAAACTGGAGGCTTCCAGAAGATCCGTTCGTTCCGATGTGGATTTTGTCATTACCTTTGAAGAGCTTACCGGTATGTTTGAAGCAAAGGGAATTGATATTACAAAGGTAGAGGAAGAAACACCGATTATGGATGCGACCTCAGCAGGTCGTGGGTATGCTGCGTCAGGTGGTGTGGCAAGTGCTATCGAGAAGTGTGTACAGGAGTATTATCCGGATACAACCGTTCATATTGAGCATGTCGAAAGTCTCGCAGACTGTAAAAAGATCCTGATGCTTGCAAAGCTGGGTAAGAAAAACGGCTGCCTGATTGAAGGAATGGCGTGTCCCGGCGGCTGTATTGCAGGTGCTGGTACCAATGTTGCAATTTTGCAGGCACAAAAAGCACTGAGCAGCTTCCAGAATGAGGCAGAAAGAAAGCTTCCGCCACAGAACGCGATGGACGAGGCAAAGTAAATTTTGCGGAGGCAGCAGAGCTTTTCCGAAAGCCATAGATCAACAAACAAAAAAAGAGAAACCGTCTCGGGGAAAAGAGACGGTTTCGTTCATGGAGGATGAAAAAGTGACAAAGATCAGAACCCGTTTTGCACCCAGCCCGACCGGACGGATGCATGTAGGAAATCTGCGTACGGCACTGTACGCATACCTGGTGGCAAAACACGAAGGTGGAGACTTTATCCTTAGAATTGAGGATACCGATCAGGAGCGTTATGTAGAAGGCGCAGTAGATATCATTTATCGTACGATGGAAAAGACCGGTCTGGTGCATGATGAAGGTCCGGATAAAGACGGTGGCGTAGGCCCTTACGTTCAGAGCGAGCGTCAGGCAAGCGGAATTTATCTGGAATATGCCAAGCAGCTGATCGCAAAAGGCGAAGCTTATTACTGCTTCTGTGATAAAGAGCGTCTGGCAACCTTAAACCGGGTTGTCGCAGGCAAGGAAATCAATGTATACGACAAGCATTGCCTGCATTTATCCAAAGAAGAGGTAGAAGCAAAGCTGGCAGCAGGGGTCCCTTATGTAATCCGTCAGAACAATCCGACGGAGGGAACCACAACCTTCCATGATGAGATTTACGGAGATATCACGGTAGAGAATTCCGAGCTGGACGATATGATCCTGATCAAATCCGACGGCTATCCGACCTATAACTTTGCAAACGTTGTAGATGACCATTTGATGGGCATTACCCATGTTGTACGCGGAAATGAATACCTTTCCTCTTCTCCGAAGTATAACAGACTTTATGATGCCTTTGGATGGAAGGTGCCGGTATACATTCATTGTCCGCTGATCACAGACGAGGAGCATCACAAGCTTTCCAAACGCTGCGGTCATTCCTCCTACGAGGATCTGATCGATCAGGGCTTTGTGACGGAGGCCGTTGTCAATTTTGTGGCGCTGCTTGGCTGGAGCCCGGAGGGCGAGAATGAGATCTTTTCTCTGGAAGAGCTGGTGAAGGAATTTGATTATCACCGGATGTCGAAATCCCCTGCAGTATTTGATTATACCAAGCTGAAATGGATGAACGGCGAATATATCAAGAAGATGGATCATGAGACCTTTATGGAGCATGCAAAGCCCTATCTGGAAAAGGCTCTGACAAAGGGACAGGATCTGGATAAGATCGCAGACATGGTTCAGACAAGAATTGAGGTATTTCCTGAAATCGAAGAGATGGTAGATTTCTTCGAGACCCTTCCGGAATATGATCCTGCCATGTATGTACATAAGAAGATGAAGACAACCAAAGAAAGCGCTCTGGAGGTTTTAAAAGAACTGCTTCCGCTGTTGGAAGAGCAGGAGGACTATACCAACGACGCACTGTATGCGCTTCTGCTTTCCTATGTGGAGAAAAAGGGCTGCAAGAACGGCTATGTGTTGTGGCCGGTTCGTACTGCGGTTTCCGGTAAGCAGATGACTCCTGCAGGCGCAACGGAAATCATGGAAATCCTTGGCAAAGAGGAATCTTTGTCCAGAATCCGCAAGGGAATCGAACTTTTGGAGCAGGCATAAACAGGAGTATTTTTTGCAGGCAAACAAACAGCAGCAACGGGCGATTGCCCACAATACCGGACCGGCACTGATCCTTGCCGGTCCGGGTTCCGGTAAGACCTTTACAACGGTCGAACGGGTACGGTATCTGATCGAAGTCCATCATGCAGATCCGTCCCACATTTTAGTCATTACATTCACAAAAGCGGCAGCCCGGCAGATGCGGGACCGTTTCTTTGCCCGGATGGACAATCAGTTCTTTCCGGTCACCTTCGGCACATTTCATGCCGTCTTTTTTCACATTTTAAAAACATCCTGTCATTATAATGGGTCGAGCATTTTGAAAGAAAAAGAGAAAAGAGAATATTTGCGTGCGGCTCTGCTTACGCTTCCGAAAAAATTTTATGCCCAAAACGATGGGAAAATGGACCAGGAATGGGAGCAGGGACTTCTTTCAGAAATCGGATTTATCAAAAATATCGGGAAGCTTCCAGCTGATTTTACAAGTGAATACGTCAGCAGACAGGAATTTATGCGGATTTTCGTATCGTTTCAAAAGCAGCTTGCACAGGAAAAGAAGCTTGATCTGGACGATTTTGCGGCGGCGGTCTGTCATTTATTCCGGACAAATCCGGCAGAACTTGCGCGCTGGCAGCGGGAATATTCCTATCTTCTGGTGGATGAGTTTCAGGATATCAACGCAGCACAGTATGAAGCAGTAAAGCTGCTTTGCGGTGGAAAGAGAAATCTGTTTGTCGTTGGAGATGATGATCAGGCGATCTACGGCTTTCGGGGCTCTGACCCGGCGATTATGCGTCAGTTTTTAAAGGATTTTCCGGAAGCAAAGCAGATTTTTCTGTCGGTCAATTATCGCAGCCGCGCCGGAATTGTGGAGACGGCAGGAAAGCTGATCGGGCAAAACCGGGAGAGATTTCCGAAGCAGATCGTGGCTGGACAGAGCACGTCGGATGAGAGGCAGGACGTGTGCTTTGTGCCAGAAGCGACGCAGGGGGCGCGCCGGATGCAGGGAGAAAAAAGCACTTTACCCATTCCAACCGGCACCGCATCAGGCATTTCCGCCGCTGCTTTCGGCACGAGCTGGTTGCCCTTAAGCACGGATCGCAGCGTCTTGGTCTGCGGTTTTCAAGATCGGAGGCAGGAGGCTGAGACAGTCGCAGATGAAATCGGGAAGACGTTGCGGCAGGGAAAAAGCTGTGCGGCGATTTTTCGGACGAATGCGGATGCAGTGTGGCTGGCAACAGCGCTAAAGTGCAGAAATATTCCCTATCTCTGGAAAGAAAAGCCGAAAAATCCGTATGAAACCCCGGTCTGTCAGGACTTACTCGCTTATTTGCAGTTTGCGATGGAAGGGCGGAAACGGAAGGATTTCCTGAGAATTATGAACCGCCCATGCCGCTATCTGTCTCGCCAGATGCTGCCGGATGCAGAAATTTCATTTTCAGCATTGCGCCGGGCGTATGCACAGAAGCCGTATATGCAGGAGATTTTGCACCGTCTGGAAGCGGATATCTCACGGCTGGCGAAAATGGATTTATATGCGGCAGTTCATTATATCCGCCGCGGAATGGGATACGATGCGTGGTTAAAAGAGAATGCCGGGCAGACGCCGTCGGCGGGAGAATCACGGCAGGGACAAGAGAGGGCACCTGCAGGAGCCCGGGCACACGCAGCCGGAAAGCTGGAACGGGATCTGGAAGCCGCCGACTTTTTTCAGGAACAGGCGCGGGAATTTCAAAGCCTGACGGAGCTTGAGGAAGCAATGACGGCATATGAAGACCAGATGGATCAGAACATGGCGGACGCAGCAGACACGGCAGCGCACACGGCTGCAGCATTCAAAACACTCCCAATTGCCGAGCTTGTCACTATGCACGGTTCGAAGGGACTGGAATACGACGCCGTTTTTCTTCCGTGCTGTATGGAGGGCGTCGTCCCACACAAAAAGAGCAAGGATCAGGCGGCACTGGAGGAAGAGCGCAGGATATTCTACGTTGGAATGACACGGGCGAAAAAAGAGCTGTATCTGTCGTATACGAAAGGAACAAAGGAAACGCAGGGGTTTGCGTCCCGGTTTCTTGCTGAGTGTGGGTGGAAGGAGCCGAAACGGTAGAAACGAAACCGCAGAGAACTGCTATGTCAGGAATGAAAAAAATGCCGTCCGGAACATTTCCTGTATGGAAAAGCTCCGGTACGGCAGTTCTTTTGGTTTCGTTTTTATTCGTTTGCTTCTCCGTCGAGAGTAACCAGCTCATCGAATTCACAGCTGTCAAGGTATTCGTCGAACGCTTCTTCTACCTTTTCATACTCTGCATCGTCATCGATGTAGTCCAGCTGAGGCTCTTCGTTGGGGTCATTGGGGTTCTCGGAGTAACGATAGAACCAAACCTCTCCGTCATCGTTCTGTCCGTTTTCGTCAAGCGGCATCAAAACGATGTAATCCTTGCCCTCTACTTCGAGAATGGTAATGATGGCACAGGTTACATTCGTGCCGTCATCCAGCTCCAGTTCTACGGTCATTTCTTCGTCCATTTCTTCAAACTGTTCCTTACCCATGGATGATATCCTTTCTTAAAAGGCGCGTCAGAGCGCGCGATAATCAGACATGCCTGTCACGCTTATCATACCGTAACTTGCGGTGGCATGCAAGAATTATTTGTGCTATACTGAAACAGGATTGAAAAAAGGTCAGAAGGCGGGAACAGGAACGTGAAAGAAACAAAAGAGATCAGAATGGAAAAAGGAAAACCGTATCCGCTGGGGTGGACGGAAAATGCGGATGGCAGCATCAATCTCGCAGCAGTGCTGGAACGCAGCAAAGAGTGCGGGGTCCTTCTGTATCCCAGAAGAGGCGGTGCGCCCAGACGGCTGGCATTTCGGGAAGAAGACCGAATCGGAAAAATCTGCTGCATGAAGCTGATCGGGCTGGATGCGCAGGAGTATGAATATAATTTTTACTGTGGCGAAGAGGTGATTACAGACCCGAAGGCGCGCAGAATCTGCGGCAATGAGAAATGGGGCAAAAAAATTTCCCCGTCTCTTCGCAGCGACAGCACAGAGGATGCGTTTGACTGGAAGAATGACAGACGCCCGCAGATCCCTTATGAGAACAGCATTTTTTATCAGCTGCATGTCAGAGGGTTCACGAAGCACACGTCTTCCGGCGTGACGGCGAAAGGGACGTTCGCTGGTCTGGCAGAGAAGATTCCCTATTTAAAATCGCTGCAGGTAACGGCAGTGGAGCTGATGCCGGTGTATGAATTCACAGAACTGGAAGCGGTAAAGCCGCTGCGGCAGAATGCTTATCCGGCAAAAGATCAGGAAGGAAATCCTGTGGAGGAAACCCTGCCGCGGATCAATTACTGGGGCTTTAAAAAAGGCTATTATTTCGCACCGAAAGCGTCATACAGCGTTAAGGATCCTGTGTTGGAATTCAAGGAAATGGTGCGTGCGTTCCACGCAGAGGGAATGGAGGTAATTCTGCAGTTCTATTTTCCGAAAGAAATCAATCGGGAGATGATCCTGGAAGTGATCCGATATTGGGTGTACGAGTACCATATCGACGGCGTGCATCTGATGGGAGAACAGATTCCGGTGGGAATTCTGGCAGCTGACCCGATGCTTACGGATACGAAGCTGATTTATTACGGATTTCCGTATGAAGAGATTTATCCGGTGGGGCAGGTTCCGGACGTGCGCAATCTGGCGGAATGCCGGGATGAATTTCAGTATGACATGCGCCGCTTTTTAAAGGGAGACGAGGATACGCTGCATCAGGCGCTGCGGAGAATGCGCTGCAATCCGGTGCAGAACGGCGTGATCAATTATATCACCAGCTATGAAGGCTTTTCCCTGGCGGATCTGGTTTCCTACGACCGCAAGCATAACGAGGCAAACGGGGAGGACAATCAGGACGGAAATCCCTACAACGCGAGCTGGAACTGCGGCGTGGAAGGACCTACCCGCAAGCGGACAATTTTGCAGCTGCGCAAAAGGCAGATGAAAAACGCACTGGCGCTTTTGCTGTTTTCGCAGGGGACCCCGATGCTGACAGCCGGGGACGAGTTTGGACAGAGCCGGGAGGGCAACAACAATCCGTACTGTCAGGACAACGAGATCAGCTGGCTGAACTGGAAGCTTACGGAGAAAAATAAGGATTTTCTGGACTATACAAAGGAACTGATTGCGCTGAGGAAAGCGCATCCGGTACTCCACCAGAGCAGAGAGCTGACGCTGATGGACTATGCGGCGTGCGGCTATCCGGATTTATCTTATCATGGAAAGGATGCATGGCGCTTGATGGCCGACCGGTTAAACCGGGAGGCAGGTTTGATGTACTGCGGTCGTTATGCCCCAAAAGACCGTGCACAGGAGGATGACTTTTTCTATATCGCTATGAACATGCACTGGGAGCCCCAGCGGCTGGCGCTTCCTGATCTTCCGGCAGGCATGCGCTGGGAAAAGGTGTTGGATACACAGGGCGATGTGGTGGAAACACAGGCCGATCCGCTGACAAAATCCATCACCGTTCCGGGACGTTGCATCCAGGTTCTGGAAAGCACAGGAAATCCGGTCAGGAAAGGAAAGAAAAGAAAAGAAAAGTGAAAGCGTTACAGCATTTTAAGACGATTACCTATCATAAGTATCTGGTGATGAAAGGATGCTTTGCGGTCGGCTTGTACCGGCAGGGCATCTGTCATGACCTTTCCAAATATTCCTGGACGGAATTTAGGGTCGGAGCAAAATATTATCAGGGAAATCGAAGCCCGAACAACGCGGAGCGGGAGGATATAGGGTATTCTTCTGCATGGCTGCATCATAAAGGACGCAACAGGCATCATTACGAATACTGGGTGGATTACAGCACGCAGAGCATTGAGGGCGGAATGGCTCCGGTGCCGATGCCTCGCAAATATGTGGCAGAAATGCTGATGGACCGGATTGCAGCGTCCAAAACCTACCGGGGAAGCGCCTATAAAGACAGCGATCCTCTCGCGTATTACAAAAATGCAAAAGAGCCGCCGTTTATGCACATACAGACGAGACGGCAGCTGGAGCACCTTCTGACGATGCTGGCAGAAGAGGGCGAGGAAAAGACGTTCGCTTATGTTCGCAGAATTTTGAAAAAAGGCCGTCGGGCAGACAGACATAGTTTCTGATGTACAGCCGGGCGGACAGACACAGAGCCAGAAAGGTTTGCATACAGTGATATCAGATCTGTTTGAAACAGGGGAAAACGATGAACGGTTTTTGCTTGCTGGTATTGCTGATGTGCTGCAGCTGTCAGAATCGGACGGACTGCGCAAACTGGAACGAAAGAAGAGACGCAGGAGATAACCGACAGCAGGATATGCGTATACGGGATACGGACTGTGGCTGCAGAAACGGCGACAGGGTGCAGTATGGTTGCAGCTGCGAAAATGATGGCTGGACTGGACAGTCAGGCTGCAACTGCCAGCGGGAGAACGCAGCAGGGATGCAGCGGCGAAGCGGCGAAACTGCCGGACCTGTGTCGGAACAGCAGGACTGCAACTGCCGGCAGCAGATGTCGCGGCAGGGCGGCATGCAGCGTTACGACCGGGAGCTAAAGGAATCTGCGGCGTTTGACAGCGTACCCGGAATGGAAATGACAGATGGACACCCGTATCCGGTGTACCGGGAAACGGATGAAGTTCGATAGAAAGAAGATCAGGGGATTCATTCTCAAAGGCTGTGGATGAATCCTTTTTTCCTGTTTATTTTTCAATCTTTCATTGACAAAACCGCTATAAGGCGCGTAAACTCAGAAGAGTTTTGTAGTGATAGAGATTAAAGGAGATTAAATGGGAGAATTATTAGTACGTTACGAAGAATCAGGAATTGACGAGCGGATTTTGCGCGCAGTGGAGGAGATGGGCTTCGTCCATATGACGCCGATCCAGGAAAAGGCGATTCCGGTTTTTCTGGAAGGAAGAGATGTGATCGGACAGGCGCAGACAGGAACCGGTAAGACCGCCGCGTTTGGAATCCCGATGCTGCAGAAGATTGATGAAGAGGACAGATCGCTGCAGGGTATGATCCTTTGCCCGACGAGAGAGCTTGCGATGCAGGCGGCTCAGCAGCTGAGACAGTTTGCAAAATATATGCACAATATTCGCGTGCTTGCCGTATATGGAGGGCAGGATATCAATAGACAGATCAAGGCGTTAAAGGGCGGCGTGCAGATCATTGTCGGCACACCGGGACGCGTGATGGATCATATGAGACGCCACACGATCCGCTTAGACAACCTGAAAATGGTCGTTCTGGATGAAGCAGATGAAATGCTGAACATGGGCTTTCGGGAAGATATGGAGGCGATTCTGGGACAGATTCCGTGCGAGCACCAGACGGCGCTGTTTTCCGCAACGATGCCGGAGCCGATTTTACAGATCACCGATCAGTTCCAGACCGATGCGGAAATGGTAAAGGTTGTCAAAAAGGAATTGACGGTAGAAAGAATCCGGCAGTATCTTTATTATATCCGCAGATCGGATAAGGAAGCTGCAGCTGCAAGGCTGATTGAATATTATAACCTGAAAAGAGGACTGATTTTCTGCAACACCAAGAGTATGGTGGACGAGCTGGCAGAGAATCTGAAAAACAGAGGCATCGCGGCAGAAGGGCTGCATGGCGATTTGAGCCAGGCACAGAGAGATACGGTCATGAACCGTTTCAGAAGCGGTAATCTCCAGATGCTGATCGCAACGGATGTTGCGGCGAGAGGAATCGATGTAAACGATGTGGATGGCGTTATCAATTATGACGTTCCGCAGGATATCGAATATTATGTGCACCGTATCGGCCGTACCGGCAGAGCAGGAAAAGAGGGCATGAGCTTTACGCTGGCAAGCCGTAGAGAGTCCTTCAGAATCCGTGAAATTGAGCGGGTCTGCAAGACAAAACTGGAAGAAAAGCAGCTTCCCTCCGGAGAAGAAGTGCGTCAGCATAAGGAAGCATCTGTACTCCAGAAAATCCGCGAGGTGATGGAGGAAGCAAATACCGCGGACTGCTATCGTGCGGTAGAGCGCTTTGAAAAAGAAACCGGCATTTCCGCAATTGAGCTGGCAGCAGCATTTTTGTATGAGCAGGTTGGCGGTGAGCCGGAAGAAATCGTGGAAGAGCCTAAAGTAGTCAGACGCGATGGAGAACGGAGATTTGGGGATAGACGCCGGGATGGATCTGGAAGCAGAAACGGTGGACGTTTCGGCGACCGTGATCAGAGAGGCGGACGTTTCAGTGACCGCGACCAGAGAAATGGCGGACGCTTCGGAGAGAAAAACGGCAGCTACCGTTCGGAACGCGACGGCAGACAGAGACGCTTTGGCAACGACAGCCGCAGATCGGACAGACGGCAGGCAGAAAACGGCGGCAGAAGAAGAACTTCCGGAGAGGGAAGCTATCGTGCAGCCGGAAGCGGCTTTAAAGGGGAGAAAAGATAACAGCAGAATGTATGCGCTGCGAACGCTGCGAACGTTCTGTTGTTATAAACAATAGAATGCACGCTCTGCGAGCATTCTATTGTCATGAATAAAAGCAGGGGGTAACAAAAATGAAAACAGCTGTATTTTATGAGCACATTTTAGAGGGCGCAAAGCAGTCTGGAAAAAGTGTGGCAGAACTGATGGAGAAATGCGCATCCTGGAACATTCGGGGGATTGAGATCGGAGATGCGCTGCTTCGCGAGAACAAAGAAGAAATCAAAGAGCTGCTGGAGAAAAACCATATGCAGGTCAGCTGCAGCAATGCGTTCTATGATTTTGGGCACAACCCGGATGCAGCGCAGGGAAAAAAGCAGATCGACCTTGCAGAAGAGTTCGGCGTGTCCAAGGTACTGATTATTCCGGGCGAGCTGTCGGAAAACGAGGCGTCTGCACTCAACGCACTTTCTGCGTCGAAAGAGCAGACGGATTCCTACATGTCTGAAAATGCTTCGATCCAGAACATGGTGCAGGCATTAAAAGAACTGATTGCTTATGGAAAAGAAAAGAACATCCTTGTGACGCTGGAGGATTTTGACGGTCCGGTACAGCCGTTTGCAAGAATGTATCAGCTGCTGTGGTTTATGGAGAATGTTCCGGGGCTGAAATTTACGCTGGATACCGGCAACTTCGCGTACAGCGACGAGGACGCCGTGCAGGCGTATGAAGTGCTGAAGGATTATATTGTCCATGTGCACTGCAAGGATCGAAACGCTGATCCTGCATTGACCGGGGAGCACAGATACAATCGGGGACTTCTTGCGGCTGCGGTCGGATCGGGCTATCTGCCGATGAAAGAAATTCTGGATCGCCTGAAAGAAAGCGGTTATGAGGATTATCTTGCGATCGAGCATTTTAATGCCGCAGATCAGGTGGCATTTATGGAGCAGTCGGCTGCTTTTTTACAACAGTATCTGTAAGGGTGAGCTATGAAACTGATTTATTTTGATGCGGGCAATCTACTGAAGAAAAAAGAACTGGAACAGCTGGCAAAGTCAGCGGGCTACGATTTCGTGCCCGTTGCCGCCATGCAGACCGGACAAAAGATCGGTTATCTGGCGGGCGTTTCCGGATATCGGGAAACGCCTTTGCCCGTTCTTGCCCTTCCGCCGCGAATTGGAGAGGATATGCTTTTGTTCGCACAGACGACGGCGGATATGATCGACCCGGCGCTGGAGCTGTTAAAAAAGAACCGGATTTCGATAGGTCTAAAGGCGATCGTTACGCCTTATAATGTCGGCTGGACGCTTTCGGAACTGTATCAGGAGCTTGTAAAAGAGCGGGAAAAAATAAAATAACCATGGCGCTGCCCCTTGTGGGCGGCGCGTTTTCATTTCATAGGAAAATGCGTCCTATGAAATAAAACGCGCTACGAGGATGCGCACTCGGCGCAGAGACTTCATTGCAAAATCTGCTTTCTTTTACGCTCACCCCAACGATATCCACAAAATCAAACCCTCCTATCAAAACTGCTGTGATAATACTTAGTGCGGGATTGCCCGATTTTGCGTAAGATAAAGGTCAGTACGATAGGAATACAGCAAAAAACCAAAAGGAGAG
This sequence comes from Gallintestinimicrobium sp., assembly GCF_046968865.1. Taxonomy (NCBI): domain Bacteria; kingdom Bacillati; phylum Bacillota; class Clostridia; order Lachnospirales; family Lachnospiraceae; genus Gallintestinimicrobium; species Gallintestinimicrobium sp. Next base: position 84,603 of record NZ_JBKVPW010000009.1, read on the forward strand.
TTTCATATGAAAGTAACAAGAGCAGCAAGCATTCCGTTAGTCACACACGACCCTTATTTTTCTATCTGGTCCGGCGCGGATCATCTGTATGACAAGGATCCTGTGCACTGGAGCCAGATTCGCCAGCAGCTGAGAGGCTATGTCAATGTGGATGGCGTCGTTTACAGCTTTCTTGGCGACAAGGAGTTCCACGAGACGATCGGTCAGACCGGTGTGGACGTAACTGCGACCTCCACCACCTACACCTTTGAAAACGAAAAAATCATCCTGAATGTGAAGTTTACTTCCCCTTTGCTTCTGGATGACCTGACGCTGGTTTCCAGACCCTGTACCTATATCGACTACGCAGTAGAAAAGAAAGAAAACTGCGACGTAAGGGTGGACTTTGTCGTAGCCTCTGATCTGGTAAGCCAGAAGCAGGCGAAGCTGATCGGCTGCAACGCAAGACGTCCGGAAAAAGACGACGCGCCCGCATATAACTACGCACAGATGGGCAGAGCAGCACAGAAGCCTCTGGGAGGCAGCGGCGACCATGTAACGATCGACTGGGGTTATGTTTATGTGGCATCCGCAGAGAAAGGCGCAGTATGCACCTACGATGCCGCAAATGAAAAGCTGATCTGCAGACTGCCTCTGGATGACGACAAGGCCGGCATGATTTTGGCATATGATGATCTGCTTTCCATCAACTACTTCGGACAGTGGCGCAAGGCATACTGGACCAACACCTATGCAACCATTCTGGATGCAATCGGCGCAGCGTTTGCGGATCACGACGAGACGTTAAAGCATGCGGCAGCAGTCGATGAAAAGGTAGAAAAAGAAGCTTATGCGGCTGGCGGCGAGAAATACGCATTCCTGTGCAACATGAGCTACCGTCATGCCATCGCAGCACACAAGCTGATCACCGACGAAGACGGCAATATCATTTTCCTGTCCAAGGAAAACGACTCCAACGGCTGTATCGGTACGGTTGATGTAAGTTATCCTTCTGTTCCCCTGTTCTTACTGTTCAACACCGAATATGTCAAAGGCATGCTGCGTCCGGTATTTCAATTTGCTGCCTGCGATTCCTGGGAATTTGACTTCGCACCGCACGACGTTGGACGTTACCCTTACGCATGGGGACAGGTTTACGGCTTAAACGGCAAGAAGGGTGACCTGTGGTTCTCCGGCTGGAACGACGATATCTTCCCTCCGTTCTACCAGTATCCTGCAGGAACCGATATTTTCGAGTTCAGATATCAGATGCCCGTTGAGGAATGTGGTAACATGCTGCTGATGACGGCAGCTGTCTGCAAGCTGGATGGAAACGCTTTATTTGCAGAGCCTCACATGGCTGTTTTAAAGCAGTGGACACAGTATCTGGTCAAATTCGGTGCAGACCCCGGCGAACAGTTGTGCACCGACGACTTTGCAGGACATCTGTCCCACAATGTAAATCTGTCTGCAAAAGCGATCATGGGCATAGAGGCCTATGCGCGTCTGGCAGCTCAGCTTGGCAGGACAGAAGAAGCGGAAGAATATCATGCAAAGGCTGCTGAAATGGCAAAAGACTGGGAGAAGCGCGCAATTGCAGACGACCACTATGTGCTGGCCTTCGGTAATGCGGATACCTGGAGCTTAAAATACAACCTTGTATGGGATAAATTCTTTGGCAGCAAGCTGTTCTCGGATGAAGTTTACGAGAAAGAGCTGAAATACTATGTCAAGAAGACCAACGAGTACGGTACGCCTCTGGACAGCAGAAAGGATTACACCAAGAGCGACTGGATATTATGGTGTGCATCGATGGCAAAGACCGACGAGGAGGCGCAGGCGCTGATCGCACCGGTTGCGCACTATCTGGAAACCACCGCAACCAGAGTGCCTTTCTCTGACTGGTACGAGACCGTAACCGGCGAATACTGTCACTTCATGGGGAGAAGCGTACAGGGCGGTATCTTCATGCCGGTTTTGATGAAGAAATTCGGTCAGTGAATCCCTGCAGCATCCATGACTGTTTTAAATTCATATCATTTCTGAATCCTATGGGGCTGTCGCACGTTAGTGCGACAGCCCTTTTTGATCGTATAGAAAACTTCGCTTCTATACGATCAAAATGCTCCGCGAGGATGCGCACTCGGCGCAGGGGTAGATGGTTGCTAAAGCAACCGCGCCTCGGCGCGAGAATGTGCCAAGGCACATTCTTTTTTTGCGTTCCATCGCTGACTAATGTTGGTATCGAAAAACAAAAAAGAGTATCAAATAACATAAGTTATCTATATGAATCATAAGTTTGATACAAATAAAAAAAGTGCTTGACATCTATCGAACGTTAGAATATACTAACTAGCGTCTGGAAGTAAGAAGGATAGACAAAGATTGAAAAAGTAAATTTTTCAATCGTGAGATTTGCGTCTGCGTGTACTTGATACAAACGCGACATGCGCAAAAATGAGCGGAAGTATGGCAAAAGAAAGAAGGTTGAGCAGATGCCTTTAACAATGGCGACGATGGGAGAAGTCAACAAGATCGTGAAGGTTGGCGGAAACGAAGAGACAAGACGTTTTCTGGAAAATCTCGGATTTGTAGCGGGAACGGAAATCACGGTTGTATCTTCGATCGGAGGAAACCTGATTGTAAATGTCAAGGATTCCAGAATTGCAGTAAATGAAGATATGGCACGGCACATCGTGATCTGATGATCGCCGATACTATATATTAAAGGAGCTAAGGGAAAGGAGATAAGACCATGACACTGCGTGATGCACAGGTTGGAAGCACGGTTGTTGTAACCAAGATTGAAGGTGACAGTGCGTATAAGCGTCGGATTATGGATATGGGAATCACCAAAGGAAGCGAACTTTACATCAGAAAAGTTGCTCCGCTGGGAGATCCGGTAGAGATCACTGTCAGAGGCTATGAGCTGACCGTCAGAAAAGACGATGCACAGTGCGTACAGGTAAAATAAACAGCCGCATTTTTACAGAGGGATTAAGGAGGTAAGAGAAGATGGCAATTAGAATTGCGCTTGCCGGTAACCCGAACTGTGGTAAAACAACCATGTTCAACGCGCTGACCGGCGCCAATCAGTATGTAGGTAACTGGCCTGGTGTTACCGTAGAGAAAAAAGAAGGTAAATTAAAAAGCAAAAAGGTGAAGGAAGAGGTAGTCGTAACCGACCTTCCTGGTATTTATTCCCTTTCACCGTATACCTTGGAAGAAGTTGTCAGCCGTGACTATCTGTTAAAAGAGAATCCGGATGTCATCGTAGATCTGGTGGATGCAACCAATATTGAAAGAAACTTATATCTGACCACTCAGCTGATTGAAACCGGTGTTCCGGTTGTTATCGCGCTGAACATGGCGGATTTGCTGGAAAAGAGAGGCATCAAGATCGACGTTGCCCGCCTTTCCATGCTCCTTGACTGTCCAATCGTTGAGACTTCTGCATTAAAGGGCGAAGGACTTGACAAGCTGATCGACGAAGCGATCAAGACCGCGAAGAAGAAAGAAGCAGACCTTCCGAAAGAGATCTTTAACAAGGATCTGGAAGATGCAGTCAGCGCTGCAGCAGAAGTTCTTCCTTCTTCCATCGATGCAAACAAAAAGAGATGGTATGCAGTAAAATTCCTGGAGAAGGACTCCAAGGTTGCTGAAAGCGTAAAGCTGACAGACAGCGCTGCAAAGAAGATCGAAGAGTTAAGAGCTGGTCTGGAAAAGTCTCATGATGACGATATGGAAAGTATCGTAACCGATGAGCGTTATAAATTCATTCAGAAGATTGTCGGCACGACTGTGAAAAAGGGCAAGGATAAGTTGACAACTTCTGATAAAATCGATAAGATCGTTACAAACCGTATCCTCGGTATCCCGATCTTTATCGCAGTTATGTTCGTAGTATATTACATCTCTGTTACCACGATCGGCACGATTGTAACAGACTGGACAAATGATACCTTCGTTGGCGGCATTCAGGAAATCGTAGGCGGATTCCTGGAAGGCATCGGTACCAACGATGTAGTAACAAGCCTTGTTGTGGATGGTGTAATCGGCGGTGTAGGCGCTGTCCTTGGTTTCGTACCTCAGATGGCAATCCTGTTCCTGTTTTTGTCTATCCTGGAAGACTGCGGTTACATGGTTCGTATTGCCTTTGTCATGGACCGGGTGTTCCGTCATTTCGGTCTGTCCGGTAAGAGCTTCATTCCGCTGCTGATCTCCTCTGGCTGCGGTATCCCTGGTATCATGGCTTCCAAGACCATCGAGCAGGATAACGACAGAAGACTGACGATCATGACAGCAACCTTTATCCCCTGCGGCGCGAAGCTTCCTGTTATCGCACTGATGGGCGGCGTAATGGCAAGCTGGGCAACCGGCAGCTATGAAGCAGGCGGATTTATGGCTCCCGCAATGTACTTCATGGGCATTGTAGCAGTCCTTGTGGCAGCCATTATCTTAAAGAAAACCAAACCTTTCTCCGGAAAGCCTGCTCCGTTCGTTATGGAGCTTCCTCAGTACCATGTTCCTCAGGCTAAGACCGTACTGCTTCATGTATGGGAAAGACTGAAAGGCTTCATCATCAAGGCTGGTACGATCCTGTTCCTTGCCTGCGTAGTAATGTGGTTCCTTGGCGGATTTGGTTTCGAAAACGGCGGCTTCGGTCTGGTAGAAGAGAGCGGAAACAGCTTACTGGCTGTAATCGGTGGTTTCATCGCACCTCTGTTTGCACCTCTGGGCTTTGGCGAGTGGCAGCCTGTGGCAGCTTCTCTGTCCGGCTTTACCGCAAAGGAAGCGATCGTTTCCACCATGGGCGTTCTTGCAAATGTAACTGGCGATACAGAAGATGCAGTAACCGTTGCACAGGCTGTACAGACATGGTTCCCTACTTCTCTGGCAGCACTGAGCTTCCTGATCTTCAACCTGCTGGATTCTCCTTGTCTGGCTGCAATTGCAACCATGGCACAGCAGATGCAGTCTAAAAAGTGGTTCTGGTTTGCAATCCTGTTCCAGAACATCTTCGCTTACATCGTTTGCCTGTGCATCTACCAGATCGGTTCCTTTGTAACCGGCGGCAGCTTCGGCGTAGGCACTGTATTCGGATTTGTATTCACAGCAATCATTCTGTTCCTGTTATTCAGACCCGATCCCTACAAGGATCAGAAGGTTTACTCCAAACGGTCTGTACAGGCGGCAAACTAAGGACTGGGTAAAGAATAGAAACGGAGGAGGCTGGACATTTCTGATGTCCGGCCTTTTCCCAAACATGTGGAGGAATGCACGATGGCAAATGCAGTGATTCTGATTCTGGTGATCGGATATTGTCTGTTCCTGATTTACAAACAGGTTCAGAATAGAAAAGCCGGAAAACATCTCGGCTGTACAGGCTGTGGCGGTTCCTGCGGCGGTTGCAGCGGCTGCAGCGCGTGCAGGACAGAAGGAAACAAGAAAAAACACTGACAGGCGTAAAGCAGCAGTGACAAAGACTGTCCGATCCGAAGCCAGGGGATCCTTCCTTTGCGCAAAGAAAAGAGGAAAAAATGGGAAATGTTGGAAACACCACAGGCTCCATGCTTTACGGCTTTGGTGCTTTTCTGGTGATCTATCTGGCAGGTGTCCTGATTTATCAGGTCGTGCTCTGGATTCAGAAATGGAAAAGGAAAAAGAAAGACGGAGAACAGGAAAATGGCTAATGTAATTGTTGTAGCAGTTGTAATTGTTCTTTTGGGATTTGCGCTGAAAGGGACGCTGAAGCATTTGAAAGGGGAAAGCCCCTGCTGCGGTGGCGGCGATACGATTATTATTGAGGATAAAAAGCTGGATGGTCCTGTCATCGGCAAAAAGACCGTGAAAATTTCTGGTATGCACTGCGATCACTGCGTCAGAGCCGTAACCGAAGCAATCAACAAAATCGACGGGGTTTCTGCAAAGGTCAACCTGAAAAAGAAAGAAGCAGTCGTTTCCTACGAAAAGGTTGTAGAAGATGCAGCGATACGGGAAGCTGTCGAAAAGGCAGGATATACCGTACAGAGCATTCAGGGCTGAGTTATGTTAAGCTGCAGCATTGCAGTGCGTGTAAAAACGAAACAGGATTCCTGATAGCATTCCAAAAGAAAATCTGCTATAATAACAGCGTCGGCAGCAAAGAAATTTGGCGGTCGGCGCTGTTTTTCATTCATGACAATAGAATGCTCGCAGAGCGTGCATTCTACTGTTTCAACGAAGGCAGCGCTGATTTCGATCTGCAGATTTTCAGGGGAGGAAAGCTCCGATTCGAAATACAAGAGGTAAGTAAGGAGGGCTATGCCCTATGATGGTTTCCACAAAGGGAAGATACGCGCTTCGGGTCATGCTGGATCTGGCGATGCAGAAGCAGGAGGAGTATGTTTCCCTGAATGATATTGCACAGCGGCAGAAGATTTCGATGAAATATCTGGAATCGATTGTCGGTATGCTCAACAAGGCGGGACTTCTGCAGAGCAGAAGAGGGAAAGACGGAGGCTACCGGATGGCACGCAGACCGGAGGAATACCCGGTCAGCGAGATTTTGAAGCTGACAGAAGGGACGCTCGCACCGGTTTCCTGCATGGACGGGGAAGGCTGCGGCCCGGAGTGTGAGCTTCTGGCGAACTGCCTGACCAGACCGATGTGGAATCGACTGGACGAAATTATAGACGAATATCTTTCCAGCGTATCGATCCAGGATCTGCTGGATGGGAGGTGTTGACACTGCGCCGGAAATGGAAAGGATGACGGACATGCGCGTATATGCGGATCAGGCTGCAACCACCAGCCTGAGTAAAACAGCCCTGGAGGCGATGCTGCCCTGGATGACAGAAAACTTCGGCAACCCGTCCGCCCTGTATGAAGAGGGGCGGACAGCGCGGGACGCAGTCGAGACAGCGCGGGAGAAAATCGCGCATCTGCTGCATGCGAAGGCGAAGGAAATTTATTTTACCTCCGGCGGTACGGAGGCAGATAACTGGGCGCTGCAGATGGCGGCAGCAGCCGGGGCACGGATCGGCAAAAAGCATATTATCGTATCGGCAATCGAGCACCATGCGGTGTTAAACCCGGCGAAGTCGCTGGAACGGCAGGGGTTTCGGGTGACGTATTTGCCAGTAACGCCGGAAGGGCTGGTTTTGCCCGAAGCGCTGGAAGCTGCGATCTGCCCGGATACAGCGCTGGTAAGCGTGATGTATGCCAACAATGAAGTCGGCACGATTCAGCCGGTAGAAGAGCTTGCGGCGATCTGCAGGATGCACGGCGTGTGGTTTCATACGGATGCAGTGCAGGCAGCAGGGCATGTGGAAATCGACCTGACAAAGCTGCAGGCGGATTTTCTGTCTGTCTCTGCACATAAATTCCACGGCCCGAAAGGCTGCGGATTTTTGTATGTGAAAAACGGGTTCCGGACCGAGAGCCTGTTGGAGGGCGGCGCGCAGGAAAAAGGTAAGCGCGCCGGAACCGAAAATGTTCCCGGCATCGTGGGCATGGCGGCGGCTCTGGAGGAGAGCCTGATAAACCGCGACAAAAAAGATACCTTCGTGCTGGAGCTGCGCAGACAGGTCGCAGAGCGCCTGCTTTCCATCGAAGGGAGCCATTTAAACGGCTGTGGGGTCATGGAGGGCGGTGAAGGTGCAGCAGCGGGCACCGACGCTGCGGTACGACATGCAGGTACTGCTGTCTCCCGTGCCGACCGGCTGTGCGGCAACTTAAATATCAGCTTCGACGGCATCGAGGCAGAAGCTCTTCTTCTGTACCTCGACATGAAGGGCGTCTCCGTTTCGGCGGGCGCGGCGTGCTCGGCGGGCGCACTGGAGCCGAGCCATGTGCTGACAGCGATGGGCATATCGCCGGAGCTTGCAAAAGGCACGATCCGCATCAGCCTGGATGAGACGAACACACAGGCGGACGCAGAATTCCTGATGGAGGTCATCCCGGACGCGGTTGCGCGCCTGCGAAGCATGGCATAAAGATTTTCGAACGGGCAGATTCGACAAAAATCTGCCCGCTTTTCATGGTAAAAACAGACGAAAATCATTTTTTGTCAGATTTTGATTTTCCTTTTAAAAAAATCGGGGGTATAATAAAAGTGTAGTGTTTTGGGCGGCTGAAACCATGGCAGCTGTCGTTTTTTAAAGAAAGTTGAGGGTATCTATGTTTGAGAAAGGAGATCTGGTTACTTACGGATGCAAGGGCGTCTGTGAAGTTAAGAACATTACTACGCTGAACCTGGAGGGAATTCCCAAAGACCGTCTGTATTATGAGATGCAGTCCATGGTCAACGCCGGCAGCAGGATTTTTTCTCCCGTCGGACAGGAGGAAAAAAATGCGATGCGCGCGGTGCTGACAAAGGAAGAAGCAGAGGAGCTTTTGGGACAGCTGCCGGAGTGCAGACTGTGCTGGGAGAAGGATGAAAGACGGCGAGAGGAGACCTACCGCAGGATTATCAATCACAGCGATGCAAGAGGAATGCTCTGTATGATCCGCACAATTACGGATTACGGCAGGGAGCGAGTGCTGGAGGGGCGCAGGATGCCCGCGATGGACGGCCGCTATTTGAAAGCCGCGGAGGATAATCTTTATGCAGAGCTGTCGATTGCCATGGAGATACCGCGCAGCGCCCTCAAAGAATATATGGCGGCACGGATGGGAGAATTAAGCGGAGCGCTGCAGGCGCTTTGAAATATGTAAGAAGATGCGGCTGCAGGAACGTAACAGAAATTACGGATTGACAGTGTATAACGGCTGCAGTCTGTGGAAATACTGATAAGGACAGGAAAGTAAGCAGTGCTTACGGATCAAAAGAGGACGATTTCGGTCAGAAGAACCGGTATCGTCTTTTTTTATCGTATAGGAAACTATGCTTCTATACGATAAAAAAGCTCTACGAGGATGCGCACTCGGCGCAGGGGTAGATGGTTGCCAAAGCAACCGCGCCTCGGCGCGAGAATGCGCCAAGGCACATTCTTTTTTCGTCGCTCCGGTTCTTTCGAAATTTTATAAAAAAGCACTTGATTTTCGAAAAGAGTTCTGGTAGACTAAGCGTAGTTAGAAAAGACTAACTAAAAAGGAATAAATCATGGTTATCTCCATCCGCCGTGCGCTGCTGACACACGGCGGGTGGCCCTTTTGGGAAACTGTAAGGAAGGAGACTAGTGTGAAAAATAAGCGTGATCGCTTATTTTTCACACAGCTATTTGTGCCGCAGGCGTCACAAAGTAGCTAGGATCGCAGAGCAGAACTGGAAGTTCTGCTCGCGGTTCCTTCGGCGCAAAGCGCCTGCGGAATGGAGGTTAAAATGGCAAATCTGACCATTGAAAAAGTAATCGGGAGAGAAATTATTGATTCCAGAGGTAATCCGACTGTTGAGGCAGAAGTTGTTTTAACGGACGGAACCGTAGGAAGAGGCATGGCACCCAGCGGAGCTTCTACCGGCGAGTTCGAAGCGCTGGAGCTGCGTGATCAGGATAAATCCCGATTTGGCGGCAAGGGTGTTTTAAAAGCCGTCAACAATATCAATACTGTAATCAACGATGTACTCTGTGGAGTAGATGCATTTGACACTTATAAAGTAGATGCTGCGATGATCGAAGCAGACGGAACAGAGGATAAATCCAAACTTGGCGCAAATGCGATTCTGGCAGTATCCATCGCAGCTGCAAGAGCGGCAGCACAGTCCTTAAATATTCCGCTGTACCGTTTCCTGGGCGGCGCAAACGGAAATCGGCTTCCGGTTCCGATGATGAACATCTTAAACGGCGGCGCACATGCAGCAAACACCGTAGATGTACAGGAGTTCATGATTATGCCGGTTGGCGCAAAGAGCTTTTCCGAAGGACTTCGCTGGTGTACAGAAGTATTTCATGCACTGCAGGCTTTGTTAAAGTCCAGAGGCCTTGCAACCTCCGTTGGCGATGAGGGCGGTTTCGCACCGAACCTTGGCAGCGACGAAGAAGCAATCGAAGTTATTCTGGAAGCGATCAAGAAGGCAGGTTACGAGCCGGGAACCGATTTCGTTCTGGCAATGGATGCAGCTTCCAGTGAATGGAAAGGCAGCAGGAAGGGGGAATATGTGCTTCCGAAGGCTGGCACGAAGTTCACCTCCGAAGAACTGGTTGCACACTGGAAAAAGCTGTGTGAGAAATATCCGATCGCTTCGATTGAAGATGGTCTGGACGAAGAGGACTGGGAAGGCTGGAAGCATATGACAGCGGAACTTGGTGACAAAGTACAGTTAGTCGGTGACGACCTGTTTGTTACCAATACAAAGCGTCTGCAGAAGGGGATTGACCTTGGTTGCGGCAATGCGATTCTGATCAAGTTAAATCAGATCGGCAGCGTATCCGAAACCCTGGAAGCGATCAAGCTGGCACACGAGGCAGGTTATTGTGCAATCACCTCCCACCGTTCCGGCGAGACAGAGGACACCACAATCGCAGACCTGGCGGTTGCATTGAATACCTGCCAAATCAAGACCGGTGCACCCAGCAGAAGTGAACGTGTTGCAAAATACAACCAGCTGCTGCGAATCGAAGAAGAGCTTGGCAAGGCTGCCTGCTATCCTGGGAAGGCGGCTTTCGGCAGATAAAAAGCTGACATCTGAGAGGTACTACGATGAGTCAACAGGCATTTTGGCTGTTTCTGAAAATGGATAAGCGGAATCTGTTCGTACAGATGGCACTCCAGTGCGCACCGGTGCTGGCGGGAATCAAGGTTTCCAATCTTCTGATCATCGAGGAAAGATACTGGAAGGAACTGTGTTTTCTGCTGCGCAATTCCGAAATGTGTGCCAGAAAGCTGTACCGCTGCAGAGATAAGATTACCCTGTTGCTGTACCGCAGAGAAGAACTGGAGCAATGGGTAAAAACGGTACAGGTCGAAGCCCTTTTAAAAGAGATCGGCTACGACAGCGTGGAGCTGCACCGGATTTTCAGAAAACTGGAACAGCGGATCGGCGGGCACGGAAACGGTGAAATGCCTTTTCCTCATGAGCTGGGGCTGCTGCTGGGATATCCGGCAGAGGACGTCCGGGGCTTTATGGGGATCGGATATAAAAAGTGTCTTTATACAGGCTATTGGAAGGTCTACGAGAAGGCGGAGGAAAAGATTGCACTGTTTTCAGAATACGACAGAGCGATGGATCTAGCCCTTTCTATGGCGTATGAAAGACAGAATATTTTAAAATTAAAAGAAGTTTTTGAAGTCGACAGTCAGGAGAAAAAGCTGGCTGTCTGAATACGAGAGGAGTAGGAAAATGAGCAAGGTATCCGTAGTATACTGGTCCCAGTCCGGCAACACACAGGCGATGGCAGAGGCTGTTGCAGCCGGCATCACAGAAGCAGGAAAAGAGGCAGAGGTTGTTTATGTTTCAGACGTAAACGTTGCAGATTTAACTGCAGAAAAAGCATTTGCATTGGGCTGCCCCGCAATGGGCGCAGAAGTTCTGGAAGAGGGCGAGTTCGAGCCTTTCATGGAGAGCATTGACGGCTCCATCTCCGGCAAGACCATCGCACTGTTTGGTTCCTACGGATGGGGCGACGGACAGTGGATGCGCGAGTGGGCAGAGCGCGTGACCGGTGAAGGCGCAACCGTAGTAAACGGCGAGGGCTTAATCTGCCAGGAGACACCGGACGATGCAATGATCGAGGAGTGCAAAAATCTCGGCAAGGCGCTGGCTGCAAACGCCTGAGAACTTTAAAACAAAAAGATTCTCCATAATTTCCTGTTTGATAAAATTTTTGACACAGCAAAAGGACAGTTACCATGAAGGATAGCTGTCCTTTTGTTGTACTATGACAGATAAAGAAGGTGCTTTGGCAGATTCTCGCGCCGAGGCGCGGTTGCTTTGGCAACCATCTGCCTATGCGCCGAGTACACATCCTATTGTCAGGAATAAAAAAAGACATCACCCTGCGGGAATGCCTTTTTCGATGGATGTTCGCTGCTTCGAACAACAGAATATGCACTTTGGAAAAAGATTATTGTTTATCGCGGTTTTCCAGAACGTGTTTTTTGATTGCGGCGAAGCTTTCCGGGCTGATGACATGCTCCATGCGGCAGGCATCACTGACGGCTGTCCCGGGATCGACGCCGAGCTGAATCAGCCAGCCGGAAATCAGTTCATGACGTTCATAAATCATTTCAGCAATCTGACGGCCGGTATCGGTCAGATAGATAAACCCTTCTTTGGTTACGGTAATATGGTTCTTTTCGCGTAGGTTCTTCATAGCGACACTGACGCTGGATTTTTTGAAGCCGAGTTCTTCTGCGATATCTACAGAGCGGACAACTGGATGGGTCTTGCTCAGGACAAGGATCGTTTCCAGATAGTTTTCCGCGGATTCATTTACTGCCATGGGATCACATTCCTTTCTGATGCTGTGCGCCTGCAACAGCATTTATAATAGTATAGCATGGATTTGTACGGTATTCAATTGAAAAAAAAGAAAACAGGACGAAAAAGATCTGTGAGGAAAGAATAAAATTTTGCAAAAGTACAAAAATAGACTGGGAAAAAATGGTCTCTTATGGTAATATTGAATATATTACAAGAATAAACACAGGGGGAAGATTTCATGGCAAAAGAAATGATTGCAATGCTGCTTGCAGGCGGACAGGGCTCGCGTCTGTATGCATTGACCCAGAGACTTGCAAAGCCTGCCGTTCCGTTTGGTGGAAAGTACCGGATTATCGATTTCCCGCTTTCCAATTGTGTCAATTCCGGGATTGATACAGTAGGCATTCTGACACAGTATCAGCCTATGGTGCTGAACGAATATATTGGAAACGGACAGCCCTGGGATTTGGACCGCTTAATTGGAGGCGTGCATGTTCTGCCGCCTTATCAGAAGGCATCCGGATCCGACTGGTATAAGGGAACAGCTAACGCAATCTATCAGAACATCCCGTTTATCGAGCGCTATAATCCCAAATACGTCATCATCCTGTCCGGCGACCAGATTTGCAAACAGGACTACAGCGATTTTTTACGCTTCCATAAAGAAAAGGGCGCAGAATTTTCCGTTGCTGTTATGGAAGTACCGTGGGAAGAGGCATCTCGTTTCGGTTTGATGGTAACGGACGAAAACGACAAGATCACCGCATTCCAGGAAAAACCCAAGGAACCTAAGTCAAATCTTGCGTCGATGGGAATCTACATTTTCAACTGGGATGTTTTAAAGAAATATCTGATCGAGGATGAGGCGGATCCGGAATCTGAAAACGATTTCGGCAAAAACGTCATTCCGAGCCTGCTGCGTGATGGCAGAGATATGTACGCTTATCATTTCAGCGGCTACTGGAAAGACGTCGGAACCATCAGCTCTCTCTGGGAAGCAAACATGGAGGTCCTCGATCCGGAGCACAGCGGCATTGACTTATTTGAGGATGACTGGAAAATCTACAGTCGAAACAGTGGGAAAACCGGTCACAGAATTTTGGATACCGGCGTTGTGGAAAATTCCATGGTGACGGACGGCTGCAGGATCGCAGGACATGTCAAGCATTCGATCCTGTTCTCCGGTGTATCGGTAGAAGAGGGCGCTGAGATCGAAGATGCAGTTGTAATGGGAGGCACCGTCATCAAAAAGGGCGCATCCGTCAAACACTGTATTGTTGCAGAAAATGTCGTGATCGGCGAAAACGCGGTTGTAGGGGAGATGCCGAAAGACGGCGCAGGCAGCGTTGCAACCATCGGTTCCGGTGTTTATATCGGAGACGGCGCAAAGGTCGGCCCTGCAGCGATGATCGATCAAAATGTAAAGGATGGTGAAGAACAATGGTAAACTCCAATGCGAACGCGCTGGGAATTATTTTCCCCAACAGCTATGATGGTTTGGTTCCGGAGCTTGTCACGGAGCGTCTGATGGCTTCCATTCCCTTTGCAGGCCGTTACCGTATGGTAGACTTTATTTTATCAAGCATGGTGAACTGCGGAATCGACAATGTTTCTCTGATCGTCCGTAAAAATTATCACTCTCTGATGGATCATCTCGGCTCCGGCAGAGAATGGGATTTAACCCGTAAATACGGCGGACTCAATATCGTGCCTCCGTTTGCTTCCAATACCGTGAAAGTATACAACGGAAGAATCGAAGCATTGGCGAGCATTCTGGATATGTTAAAGGATGCGAGAGAAAAATATGTCGTGATGTCTGACGCTAACCTTGCGGTAAACTTCGATTTTACAGCGATGCTGGAGCAGCATATCGAAAGCGGTGCGGATGTGACGATCGCATATAAGAAGCAGGAAATTCCCGTCGGAATGAAAAAGCCGTTTGATATTACAAAGGATCTGTACTACACGTTTGAACTGGACGATGACGGCAGAATCCGTCAGCTGCGGATCAATCCGGAGGACGAGGGAGTTCAGAACCTTTCCATGAACATTTACATCATTGAAAGGGAATTTCTGGTACATATGATCAGCGAAGCCTATAGTAAGGGCATGGTTTATTTTGACCGTGATCTGCTGGCACCGAACCTGGAGCGTCTGAATGTCAGAGGCTTTGAATTTAATGGCTATCTGGCGCGCATCAGTGATATCAAGAGCTATTTCGATGAGAATATGAAGCTGTTAGAGGATGAAAATCTGGACGGTCTGTTTGGCGGCAACCCGATCTACACCAAGATTCGTGACGACAACCCGACCCGTTACATTCAGGGCTCCAAAGCGAAGAACATCATGTCCGCAGACGGTTGCATCATCGAAGGCGAAGTGGAGAACAGTATTCTGTTCCGTGGCGTCAGAATTGCGAAAGGTGCTAAGGTGAAAAACTGCGTCCTGATGCAGGATACAATCGTTGGCGAGGGCGCTAATGTAGAATATGTCATTACGGACAAAAACGTAACGATTTCAGCAGGAAAGGAAATCAAGGGAGCGGACAGCTTCCCTGTATATGTAGCAAAGTATCGCAGTGTATAAATGGAGGATTCCTATGGAAGCTTTCCGGATATGGCTGCAGGAGGAGCCGACGCTGTTTTTAGGAGCAGCGGCGGCTCTGATGCTTATGAGCGGCAGCCTTTATGAGAGGCAGAGAGAACATAAAACAACACAGACATTGATGTTAAAAGGCGGGACGACGCTGATTGCAGCGCTTGTCGCGGGCGCAGCGGTATGGCAGCAGAACAGCCTGGCAGCATGCTTTGTGCTGGCAGCGACGCTTTGCTGTGCGGTCGCGGACGTCTTGCTGGAACAGATTTTTAATTTCGGCGCGTGCGTGTTTGCATTGGGGCATATCTGCTATCTGGCGGCGTATTTTTCCGAAGCGCATTTTAGCATCGCTACAGCGGTCAGCCTTGTCGTTTTGCTGGCGGGGATGTACCTGATACACCGAAAACATACCATCGGAAAAAGCGGCAGGGAGATTTTGTCTGTTGTGGCCTATGGGCTGGTTCTGAGTGCGATGACGGCGGGCGCGATTACCTATTGCCTACAGGAGCAAAGTTTTGGCAGCATGCTCACGGCTTTTGGCGCGGTTGGATTTTTCATTTCAGACAATATTCTGATCTGGCGGCTGCTAAGCGGCTACGAAAGCCGCCTGCAGGGCGCGGTGCTGCTGCTGTTTTATTACGGCGGTGTCTTTTTGATTGCGGCAGGGCAGGTAGTTGGATAAAAATAACGTTTACTTTACGTGTATTTTTTTGTATGATAGGTTACAGCGTGAAAGCAGAAATTCCTCTGTGCAGGAGGCATCTATGGTGGAAAGGGCGCTGGCAAAAACAGAGGCAGCAGATAGGATCGAAAATGGAGTTTGAACATTATATCCAGCAGGGACAGCAGAAGCTGCGCTGCGGCTACACCACAGGAACGTGTGCGGCGCTGGCGGGAAAGGCTGCCGTCCGGATGCTGCTTGGCGGACAAAAAACAGAAGAAATTTCCGTCCTGACGCCGAAGGGGCTTTGGGTCACGACGGCGGTGGAAGAAATTCAAAGCGGCGACGGCTGGGTCAGCTGTGGCGTGCGCAAGGACGCAGGAGACGATATCGATGTCACCGCGCAGTCTCTGATCTGTGTCAAAGCAAAAAAAACGGCGGGAACCAAGATCGTTATCGACGGAGGCATCGGCGTCGGCAGGGTGACAAAGCCAGGGCTGGAACAGCCGGTCGGCGCAGCGGCGATCAATTCTGTCCCGCGGCGGATGATTTTGCAGGAGGCGGAGGCAGAGTGCCTGGACGCAGGCTATGAGGGCGGACTTTTGCTGACGGTATTTGTGCCGGACGGGGAAGCACTTGCCAAAAAGACCTTCAATCCGCAGCTTGGCATCCAGGGCGGAATATCGATTCTCGGAACGACCGGGATTGTTGAGCCGAAAAGCGTGCAGGCGCTTGTGGATACCATCGGTCTGGAAATACGTCAGCGAAGGGCATTGGGAGAAGAGGCACTTTTACTGACACCGGGCAATTACGGCATGGAATTTTTAAAGGATCGACCAGAATTTGCCTCCATGACGCCGGTACAGTGTTCCAATTATATCGGAGAAGCCTTCGATTTTGCAGTCAGCAGCGGATTTTCAAAGGTCATATTGGTGGGGCACATTGGCAAGCTTGTCAAGCTGGCGGGTGGTATTATGAATACGCATTCCAGGGTCGCAGACTGCCGGTGTGAGCTGTTCGCCGCCCATGCCGCACTGGCGGGCGTAAGCCGGGATGCGATCGGCAGACTGATGGAGGCTGCGACGACGGACGCCTGTCTGGAAATTCTGGATGAGGAAGGTAAAAAAGAAGCGGTCATGCAGAGTCTGATGAAAAAGATCGGACAGCATGCAGCGCACCGGCTGGGCGGTACGGTGGAAGTTACGGTTCTGGTGTTCAGCAATCGGTTTGGAGTGTTAGGAGAAACTCAGTGTCAGGAAATATAAAGGGGATTTTTTACGGAGTGAGCACGGGTCCGGGAGATCCGGAGCTGATGACGGTCAAGGCGGTACGCATTTTGAAGGAAGCAGACGTCATCGCAGCGGCACGTGTGATGGGAAAACAGAAAACCGCGCTGGAAATTGCAAAGCAGGCGGTCTGCCGGGAGAAGTCGTCAAGGACGGCCTTTTGGAAAACGAGGCTTATGGATATTTCACAACTGTGATTGTAAAGGAGTAAAGAAGTGGTTCATTTTGTTGGGGCAGGCTGCGGCGCGCCGGATCTGATCACATTGCGGGGACGCAGACTTCTGGAAGAAGCGGATGTCATTATTTATGCGGGCAGCCTGGTCAATCCGGCACTGCTCGGGTTTGCAAAAAAAGATTGCAGAATTTACAACAGCGCGCAGATGACGCTGGAAGAAGTGATTGCCGTCATGGAAGAGGCGGAAAGCAGACAGCAGATGACAGTGCGGCTGCATACGGGTGACCCGAGCCTGTACGGGGCAATTCGAGAGCAGATCGACTGCCTGAAAGAGCAGGAGATTTCTTACGATGTGACGCCTGGCGTTTCGAGCTTCTGTGGTGCTGCAGCAGCTCTGGATGCAGAATACACGCTGCCGGGCATTACGCAGAGCGTGATCATTACCCGGATGGCGGGGCGGACGCCGGTGCCGGAAGCAGAGTCGATCGCCTCCCTTGCGGCGCACGGCTGCGCGATGGTCATTTTCCTGAGCGCCGGGATGCTGGAGGGACTACAGCGCGAGCTGTTAAAGGGCGCTTACACGGAGCAGACACCGGCAGCGATTGTATACAAAGCAAGCTGGCCGGAAGAGCGTACGCTGCGCTGTCCGTTGGGAAACCTTGCCCGGTGTGGGAAAGAAGCTGGCATATCCAAAACGGCGCTTGTAATGGTCGGAAATTTCCTCGGGGATGTTTATGACAGATCGTGTCTGTATGACCCGGCGTTTACGACAAAGTACCGGCAGGGCACGGATACGGAAGGAAACGCAAATGAGTAATCATATCATCTGTTTCAGCCCAAGCGGCGCAACGCTCGGGCTGAGGATTCTGGCGGGAGAGGATGTCTTTGCTGCAGACTGGGAACTTACACAGTGTTTCGGAGCAGATCACGAAAGTCTGTCGGACTGGACAAAGCGGGTTTTTCAGCCGGGCAACAATCTGCTTTTTATCGGTGCGACAGGAATCGCCGTACGTGCGATCGCGCCTTATGTCCGGGAAAAACAAAGCGATCCGGCTGTGGTCGTGATGGATGAAAAGGCAAACTGGTGCATCCCGATTTTGTCCGGGCATCTCGGCGGAGCAAATCTTCTTGCCAATAAGCTTGCGAAAATGACAGGCGCGCAGGCGGCGATTACGACGGCAACAGATGTGCGGGGCGTCTGGGCGGTGGACAGCTGGGCGAAACAGGAAGGGCTGACGGTTGCAAATCCTTCCGGAATTAAAGAAATTTCTGCAGGGCTTTTGCAGGGACAGACCAAAAAGCTGTTCAGCGAATTTCCCATTTCCGGGAAGCTGCCGGAGGGGCTTGTTTTTTCCGATGCAGCGTCCTGCGATATTTATATCGGAATCCACAGGCTGACAGACCGAAAGCAGGAGCCTCTTTATCTGATTCCTGCAGCGCTGATCGCAGGAATCGGATGCCGGAAAGGTGCACGGCGGGAACAGCTGGATGCGCTGTTTGAGGAAGTGCTGGAGCAGAACAATGTCTGGCAGCAGGCGGTTCAGAAAATATGCAGCATCGATTTAAAAAAAGAGGAACCGGGGCTGCTTTTATTTTGTGCAGAACATGGTATTTTGCTGGAAACCTATGATGCGGAAACGCTCCGAAACCTGGACGGGGAGTTTACCGCATCGGCATTTGTCAGTCAGGTGACGGGCGTGGACAATGTCTGTGAACGGAGTGCCATGGCGGGCAGCCAAAATGGGAAAATTCTGATTTCCAAAATGGCGAAAAACGGCGTGACGGCAGCATTTGTACTGGACGAGGTCAAAATTTCCTTCTAAAGCGAATGGTATCCTGAAAATTCTATTTTGTGGGAAGAAATTTCAGGATAGTTGTATGCAGTGAAATATCGATTGACGGAGAGAAAAACGATGAAACGTCTTTTTGTAGTAGGGCTTGGGCCTGGCGGCAGGGATGGTATGACGCTGGAGGCAAAAAAAGCGCTGGAACAGTCAGAAGTAATCTGCGGCTATACCGCCTATGCGGATTTAATCCGGGAAGATTATCCGGAGAAGGAATATCTGGTCAGCGGTATGACAAAAGAAGTCGAACGCTGTCATATGGCGCTTTTGGCAGCGCAGGACGGAAAAACGACGGCAATGATCTGCAGCGGGGATGCAGGCGTGTACGGAATGGCAGGGCTTGTACTGTCGTTGGCAGAAAAGTATCCGGAGACGGAGGTTGTGATCGTTGCGGGCGTGACAGCGGCGCTTTCCGGGGCAGCTCGGCTGGGCGCACCGCTGATGAACGATTTTGCCGTGATTTCCCTGTCCGACCTTCTGACGCCAAAGGACGTGATCGAGAAGCGGCTCCGTGCGGCGGCAGCGGGAGATTTTTCCATTTGTCTGTACAATCCGTCGAGCAAAAAGCGGGCGGACTATTTAAGCTGGGCGTGCCGGATTGTATCCGAGTATTATGCACCGGATACGCCCTGTGGCTGGGTGCGGATGATCGGAAGACAGGATGAAGAGAAGAAAACCTGTACGCTGCAGGAGCTTACCAAAGAGCAGGTGGATATGTTTACGACGGTCTTTATCGGCAGCAGCAGGACAAGCTTCCAAAACGGTCTGTTGGTAACAAAGCGCGGCTATGAAAAGCGGGTGGCGGTCAATCGGGCAGGCGGAAAGGAAAAGCTCAGAATCCTGCTGTTTGGCGGAACAACGGAGGGCAGAGAGCTGGCACAACGTCTGTTGACTCTTCCAGTCATTTTCAAAGTCAGTGTAGCAACTCCATATGGAGAGGAACTGCTGCAGGATCTGCCGCAGGCAACGATTCTGGCAGGGCGGATGAATCGGACACAGATGGAGCAGGAGATGGAAAAGGGCTATGATCTTGTGATTGATGCGACCCATCCCTATGCGGCAGAGGTGAGCGAAAATATCCGTCAGGCAGCGCAGCAGGAGCAAATCCGTCTGCTTCGGGTTTGCCGGAGAGCTTCAAAGGTCGGCAGTGACTGTTACTGGGTGCAGGATGCAAAGGAAGCGGCAGGACTGTTGCAGACGCTTTCTGGAAATGTCCTGCTGACGACGGGCAGCAAGGAGCTTGCGGCATTTGAAGGCGTGGAAAAAGAGCGGCTCTATGTGCGGGTGCTTCCCTCCAAAGAAGCGCTTGATCTGTGCGAAAAGGCTCAGATTCCGCACAGCCACATTCTTGCGCTGCAGGGACCCTTCACAACTGCGTTAAATATTGCGCTGATGGAGCAGTACCATATCGGCATCCTCGTGACGAAGGATGGCGGCAAAAAAGGTGGCTTTCTGGAAAAACAGGAGGCTGCGCGTCTGCAGAAGGCTGCGCTTGTCGTGATTGGCAGACCGACGCAGGAAGAAGGGTATTCTGTAGAAGAAGCCTGGAACCTTGTAC
The DNA here is from genome assembly GCF_046968865.1 of Gallintestinimicrobium sp. NCBI lineage: Bacteria > Bacillati > Bacillota > Clostridia > Lachnospirales > Lachnospiraceae > Gallintestinimicrobium > Gallintestinimicrobium sp. The sequence goes on from NZ_JBKVPW010000009.1 coordinate 105,044, forward strand.
TGGAGAGCCTGTATGCAAAAGGAGGTGCTGTGGAATGAGAAAACTGACAGTCGTTGGAATGGGACCCGGCAGCCAGTCCTGCCTGACACTGGAAGCGTTGGAAGCGTTACGCAAAGCAGACCTGATTGTCGGGGCAGGGCGCCTGCTTGAAACACTTCCGGAGGGATGCTCGAAGAATCGGAAATTAGCGGTTTCCGCCCAGGCGGTCTGTGATGCAGTGTATGGTTCTGACAGCAGCTTTCCCTGCGTGGTCTGTACCGGGGACACCGGCTGTTACAGCCTTTGTACCGGGCTTGGAAAATACTGGGACGGAGAGCTCTCCATTCTGCCCGGGATCGGAAGTATGTCCTATTTGGCTGCGAAACTGCAGCTGCCGTGGCAGGACTGGAAAGTGGTGAGTGCCCACGGAAGAGCCTGTGATCCTGTTGCGGCAGTTACAGAAAATCCGGAAGTATTTTTTTTGACCGGACCGGACAATACGGCGCAGGAACTTTGCAGACAGCTGATGCAGGCGGGATTTGGCGGGTGCCGGGCGTATGTCGGAGAAAAGCTTTCCTATCCGGAAGAACGGATTGTGTCCGGAACAGTTCGGGAAATAGCAGAAAAGATATTTGCGCCACTGGCGGTGCTGGTGGTGAAGCGGGAGAAAACGGCAGACGATATCGGAAACGATACGGTATCTGCGAAAAAGGATTCTGAGAATTCTGTTACGGGATCTTGCTGGCGGGAGCGTGCAAAAACACATGGTCCCGGACTTTTGGATGACTGGTTTGTCCGGGGAGAGGTTCCAATGACAAAACAGGAGGTGCGTGCAGCTGCGCTTGCAAAGCTCGGGGCGGCAGGCGCGAAAGTCCTTTATGATGTCGGTGCAGGAACCGGTTCTGTTTCTGTCGAACTTTCGCTGATGGCAGGACAGGCAGACGTGTATGCGATTGAGTGTGAGGAAAAAGCAGTAGAATTGATTGGGAAGAACCGGGAGCGGTTTGGCTGCGGGAATTTGCATGTGGTTTTTGGAAAAGCGCCGCAGGCATTAGACTCCCTTCCTGCGCCGGACGCTGTGTTTATTGGCGGGACGAAGGGGAATCTGCCGGAAATTTTATCCATCCTTTTTGAAAAAAATCCGTCCGTCCGGATCGTTGTGACCGCGATTTTGCTGGAAACAGCACTGCAGGCATGTGAAAGTCTGGAAGCGTTTACCTTAAAGCCGGCAGAAATCATGCAGCTTCAGGTTTCGCGGTCGAAAAAGGCAGGAAAAGGTCATATGCTTTGCGCCAATAATCCGATCTTTATAATCAGTGCCGGAGGATGTGCAGATGAATAGGATTTTATTTGCAGGTCTGTCCAGCGGAAGCGGGAAGACGGCCGTTACCTGTGCGTGCCTGCGGGCGCTGCAGAAAAAAGGAATCTCTGCGGCTTCGTTTAAGTGCGGACCGGACTATATCGATCCGATGTTCCATCAGCGTGTGCTCGGCATTCCGGGAGAAAATCTGGATCTGTTTTTTGCAGATGAAAAAACACTGCAGCGCCAGATTGCCTGCTATGAACAGCGGTGTAAAATTGCAGTGCTGGAGGGCGTGATGGGATATTATGACGGTCTGGGCGGCGTGTCGGACCGGGACTCTACATGGGATGTTGCGTGTGCAACAAATACTCCGGTAATTCTTGTTGTGCGTCCGAAAGGTGCGAGCCTGACGATTGCCGCACAAGTTCAGGGAATGCTTTCTTTCCGGAAAAGAAACCAGCTTGCAGGCATTTTGCTCAATGGCTGTTCGGAAAGGATGGCGCGGCTGCTTGCACCGATGCTGGAGGAACAGACCGGGCTGCCGGTTGTTGGTTTTTTGCCCTATGTGGAGGATGCTTCTTTTGAAAGCAGACATCTAGGGCTTGTGACAGCGCAGGAGGTCGGAGCGCTGTCGGAAAAGGTGGACAGGCTGGCAGATGCTTTTTTACAACATGTTGATCTGGAGCAAGTGCTGCGGATCGCAGCGACAGCGGACAGCGTGTCAGAGACAATAAAAAGCGAAGCAGCGTTAAAAAGCCCGGATTGTCCGGATTTTCCACAGTTTCCTGCCCCGGATAAAGGGTGCCTTCGAATCGGCATTGCACAGGACACAGCGTTTTGTTTTTATTATGAAGAAAACAAAAGAGCGCTGCGGCAACAGGGATTGGAGCTTGTGGAATTTTCGCCGATGGAAGATAAAAAGCTGCCGGAAGGCATCTGCGGATTGTATCTGGGCGGCGGATACCCGGAGCTGCACGCCGGGAAGCTTTCTGAAAACAGTGGGATGCGTCATGCAATTTTTGAGGCGGTCCGTCATGGAATGCCGACGATTGCGGAATGCGGCGGCTTCCTGTATCTGCAAAAGGAACTGGAAGACGCTGACGGACAGGTCTGGGAGATGACAGGCGTTTTGGATGGAAGCGGATTTCGGACGAACCGCCTGCAGCGCTTTGGATACGCGGTCATGACAGCAAAAGAAAATTCCATGCTGTTTGAAAAAGGGGAAAGCATTCCGGTGCATGAATTTCATTACTGGGACTGTACGCAGAACGGGACAGCGTTTGAAATGAAAAAGCCGGTCGGAAACAAAACCTGGGAGGGAAGCGTAGCAGGAAGCAGTCTGTATGCAGGCTTTCCGCATTTATATTTTCTGGCAGAGCCAAGGCTGGCAGAACGGTTTGCCAGGGCAGCGGCAAAATGGCAGGAAAAGCAAAGGAAGAAGGCATTGTGAATTTGGAAAGGTTATCAAATCAGCTGAATCAGATATCGGAGCCGGACAAAAAGGCAGCGTCGGAAGCGAAGCAACGATGGGACAGTGTGGCGAAGCCCCTGGGAAGCCTCGGGCTTTTGGAGGATGCGCTGATTCGGATTGCAGCGCTGACTGGGAGCGCGGACATTGATCTGTCGGTGCGCAGATTGTATCTGATGTGTGCGGATAACGGCGTAGTGGCACAGAACGTCACACAGACCGGAAGCGAAGTGACCGCGCGGATGGCAGACAGCTTTGCCGCCGGAAAAAGCAGCGCCTGCAGGATGGCAAAGGTGGCGAACTGTCAGATAGAGGCGGTCGATCTCGGAATTTTAAATTATCCGGGAAATCCTGGAGTCCGAAACTGTCGGATCGCCAACGGGACGGCGGATATTACACAAAAGCCGGCGATGACAAAGGCAGAGCTGTACCGCTGTATCGAAACGGGAATCGGGCTTGCAAAGTGCGCAAAAGAGGATAGGGTAAAGCTTTTGGTGACCGGAGAAATGGGAATTGGCAATACGACGACGTCCAGCGCGGTTGCTTCGGTTCTGCTTGGCTGTGATCCGCTGCTTGTGACGGGACGCGGTGCAGGCTTGTCTGACAGCGGGCTTTCCCGTAAACTGGAGGCAATAAAAAAAGCGATAAAGCTTCACCACCCGGATCCGGAAGATCCGCTCAGTGTGCTCTCTATGCTTGGCGGGTTCGATATTGCAGGAATGGTCGGCCTCTACCTTGGCGGCGCGCTGTATCAGGTTCCGGTGCTGATTGATGGTGTGATCTCTGCAGTGGCGGCACTTTTGGCGGTAAAAATCTGCCCGGCTTCCAAAAAGGCAATGCTGGCAACTCATGTATCTGCGGAACCGGCCGGATGCATGATTCTGGATGCAATCGGTCTGGAACCGATGATCACGGCGGGCATGCGTCTCGGAGAAGGAACCGGTGCGCTGTGCGCGATTCCGATGCTGGATATGGCGTGCAGCGTCTATCAGGGTTCTACATTCGGAGAGCTTTCGATCGAGGCGTATGAAGAGCAGGGCAGCCAGCCGTAAGGAAGCAGAAAACGGAAAAGAGGAAGGATATGCTGACATTGATTGTGGGCGGAAGCGCGAGTGGAAAGAGCGCTTTTGCGGAAAATTACGCGATGGAAGCCGGAGAAAACCGTATTTACATCGCAACGATGCAGCCGATGGACAACGAATGTCTGGCACGGATTGAAAAACATCGTGGGATGCGCGCACAGAAAAATTTTCAGACTGTGGAATGTTATACCGGTTTAAAACAGGTGCGCGTTCCGAAAGACAGCGTCGTTTTGCTGGAATGTATGAGCAACCTGACTGCGAATGAAATCTACGCGCCGGAGGGCGTCGGAGAGGATCGGTGCAGCGAAGAAATTCTGGCAGGCGTAAAAGCTCTGGAAAACCAGTGCAGGCATCTGATCATTGTCAGCAACGAAGTGTTCGAGGGCGGGACAAATTATGATCCGTCTACGGTGCGGTATCTGGATATCCTCGGAAAAATCAACCGGGAAATTGCAAAAATGGCGGATGCGGCAGCGGAAATTACAGCAGGATGTTGGATCTGGCATAAGCAGGGAGGAAAAATCCAATGATTTCGACAGTGATCGTGGCATTTTCGATGTTTTCGGCAATTCCGATGCCGCAGACAGAATGGACAAATAAAAGTATGCGCTATGCGTTGTGCGCGTTCCCGCTGATCGGCGCAGTGATCGGTGCGCTGGTGTGCCTGTGGCGTTTTGTGTGCCTGCGGATGGAGTTTTCGGAATGGATACTGGCGGCGGGAATCTGTGTACTTCCGGTGCTTGTGACCGGAGGCATTCATCTGGACGGCTTCTGCGATACGGCAGATGCGCTGGCAAGTCATCAGGATACAGAAAAAAAACTACAGATTTTAAAGGACCCGCATATGGGCGCGTTCGCGGCGATCTGGCTGGGCTGTTATTTTATCGCCCAGCTTGCTCTTGCAGTGACGGCAGCACAAATGCAGGCAGATCTGACGGCGCTGGCGTTTGGCTATTGTATCAGCAGAAGCCTTTCCGGGCTTGCAGTTGCGAGCTTTCCTCTTGCGAAAAACAGTGGTCTGGCATATACTTTTGCAGAGTACGCGGATAAAAAGAAGGTGCGAACGTTTCTTGCTGTCCTGGCAGCAGTCCTTTGTGTCCTTTGCTGTATTTGCTGCGGAAAAAAAGGCATTGGCGTAAGCATTGCCGCAATCGGGACTTTTTTGTATTATCGGTTCCGGCTGATTGGAAAATTCGGCGGTCTGTCGGGGGACCTGGCAGGATGGTTTGTCCAGATGTGCGAACTTTTCATGCTGGCAGCAGTGGTACTGACAGAGTATCTGTAGTGCGGCAGAAAACATCGCAGATGCGATCTTGTAAATGGCGCTGGCGAAGGGTAGTTTTTGCAGGAGAAGGGAAAAAAACAGGCATGATTTATATTTTTGGACCATATGCAGCCGGAAAACGGGAGTATGTCCGGGAAACTTTCGGCTATACGGAAGCAGATTTTTCGACAAAAGCAGAGGATAACTGCAGGGTGCTTTACGATGCACAGCAGCTGGCTTCCAAAGTCGGAAATCGGCCGGAAGAGCTGGAAAAGCTGGCGGAACAGCTTTGCAGAAAAGAAGTCGTCATCGCAACGGAAACCGGGTGTGGTGTCGTGCCGATAGATGCTGCAGAGCGGGAGGCAAGAGAAGCAGCCGGACGGCTGTCGATTCTGCTTGCAAAACGGGCGCAGAAAGTCATTCGTGTCTGGTGCGGCCTGCCGGAAAGCCTTCGATAACAGCTGTCTGGACCGGCCGGCAACAGGGAAGGTGTGGCAGAAATGAGAGGAAAATATGGAGCAGAAGATAGAAATCTGGCTGATCCGTCATGGGAAAACGCCAGAAAATGAGCAGCACCGTTATATCGGGTGGCTGGATTCCTCCCTCGGAAGTGTTGGAAAAGCGGAGCTTATCCGCGCTTCGGAAACCGTTTCCAAAGTATGGGTGACGAACAGACGCAGGACACAGGAAACGGCGCAGATTCTGTTTCCGGGAGCAAAGCAGATCCTTGTACCGGGGCTGGAAGAAATGAATTTCGGCAGTTTTGAAGGAAAAAATTTTGAAGAGATGCAAAATGACAGCGCCTATCGGAGCTGGGTGGAGAGCGGCTGCCTGGATGTCTGTCCGGGCGGGGAGAGCAAAGCAGTTTTTTGCAGCCGCGTCTGCAGCGCTTTTTTGGAGCTGACCCAGGAATGGCAGCAGAAAGAACCGCAGGCAGTTTATCCGGTTGTGGCTCACGGCGGCACGCAGATGGCTCTGTTAGAACAATTCGGAGAACCGAAAAGAAGTTATTATGAAGGACAGACGCAGGCCGGGGACGGCTGGAAGCTTGTCTGGGAAAACGAAAGGCTCTGGATAAAGGGGCAGCTTTCGTTTCGCAGGCAGCAGGAAAAGAGAGGAAAAAGATGAGAATAGCAGCAGCCGTTTTATGCGGCTTTTTCATGGATTTATGCCTGGGGGATCCGGACTGGATGCCGCACCCGGTTATTTATATGGGAAAAGCAATCAGCGCGCTGGAAAAATTTCTGCGCAGGAGGTTTCCGGATACTCAAAAGGGACTTCTGATGGCGGGAGCAGCCCTGGCAGCGATTCTGCCGCTTGGAAGCTTTCTGATGGCGGCAGCCGCAATTTATCTGGCAGGTCTGGTGCATCCCGTGCTGGCATTTTTGCTGGAAACGCTGTGGTGTTGGCAGGCGCTTGCGGTGAAGGGACTGTATACAGAGAGCATGCGGGTGAAAAAAAAGCTGGAAGAACAGGATCTGCCCGGCGCCAGGAGCGCGGTGGCAAGAATTGTCGGAAGGGATACGCAGAATCTGGACGCAGCGGGAGTTGCAAAGGCTGCGATTGAGACGGTGGCGGAAAATTTTTCGGACGGTGTGGCAGCACCGCTTTTTTATCTGGTGATCGGAGGTGCGCCGTTGGGACTTTGCTATAAAGCGATCAATACGATGGACAGCATGGTCGGCTATAAAAATGACCGGTATCTGTACTTTGGACGCGCGGCAGCAAAGCTGGATGACGTTGCAAACTATATTCCGGCGCGGATTTCTGCTTTTTTGATGATGTTTGCAGCATGTCTGAGCGGGCAGAACGCAAAGCATGCGTTTCAGATCTGGAAGCGCGACCGTTACAATCACGCAAGCCCGAATTCCGCCCAGACAGAAAGTGTGGCGGCAGGAGCGCTGGACATCCTGCTTGCAGGGGATGCATGGTATTTTGGAAAGCTGGTAAAAAAGCCGACGATTGGAGAAAATCTGCGGCCGGTGGAAGCAGCAGATATTATGCGGATTAACCGGATGATGATCGTAGCGAGCCTGATCGCGCTCGTGTTGTTTCTTGCGGTCAGATGTGTACTGTGTATATTGTTATAGAATATATAGATGGCTTGCGGGGAAGGTGCAGAAGAATGCACAAAAGAAAGCTGTGTAATCTGTGCGCAGGCAGAGGGAGAAAAGAATGGAACTGATTCATGGCGGAGACTGGGCAGGACAAAAGGAGCGTCTGGGAAACCGCAGCATCCGGGATTTTTCTGCAAATGTCAGTCCGCTGGGCGTGCCGGATGGCGTCCGGGAGGCGATCTGCCGGGCGGCAGGGAAAATAGACCGTTATCCGGATCCGTTATGCAGAAAACTGATTCAAAAACTCTCGGAGGAGCTTTCCTGTCCGGAAGAATGGATTGTCTGTGGCAACGGGGCAGCGGATCTGATTTATCGGCTGTTTCAGGCGGAAAAACCGAAAAAAGTGCTGCTGACAGCTCCGGCATTTGCGGAGTATGAGCAGGCGGCAGGACTTGTCGGGAGCAGGATTTATTTTTATGAACTAAAAGAAGAAGATCAGTTTCAGATTCAGGAGGATATTCTGGGACAGATTACGCCGGATACAGATCTTGTTTTTCTGTGTGAACCGAATAATCCGACCGGGCAGTGCACAAAACACAGCCTGCTGACAGCAATTCTGGAGCGCTGTCGGGAATGCAGTGCACTTCTTGTGCTGGATGAGTGTTTTCTGGAATTTTTACCGGATCGGAAGGAGCGGACGCTTTTGCCGTATCTTGGACAGTATCCGAACCTAGTGATTCTGAGGGCGTTTACGAAGCTCTATGCGATGGCGGGGGTCCGGCTTGGATATTGCGTGTGCAGTGATGCAAAACGAAAAGAACAGCTGATGGAAAGCGGACAGCCGTGGGGAGTGTCGCTTCTGGCACAGGAAGCCGGAGTCGCCGCACTTTCGGAGCAGGCATATGCAGACCGGGTGAGAAAACTGGTGGAACAACAGCGTCCGATTCTGGTAAAGGGTTTGCGGCAGGCAGGATTTACAGTCTGGGAGGGAAAAGCCAATTATCTGTTGTTTCGCAGTCACGATGCGACGCTTGGAAAAAGAATGGAAGAAGCAGGATTCCCGATGCGGGATTGCTCCAATTATCATAACCTGCAGCCCGGGGACTACCGGATTGCAGTGCGCACAGAGGAAGAAAACCGTGGGTTTCTGGAGGCACTTTTTTTGTGTCAGGGAAAAAAGCAGCTTTGAACCCGATTGCGTCGGGATTGTCTGAAGGCGTTTGCGGAAATGGAATGAGGAAAAACAATGAAGCAAAATATTATGATTCAGGGCACGATGTCGAGTGCCGGAAAGAGCCTGATCTGCGCGGCACTGTGCCGTATTTTTACGCAGGATGGTTTTAAGACTGCACCGTTTAAAAGCCAGAATATGGCGCTCAACAGTTTTATCACGGAAGACGGGGCAGAGATGGGGCGCGCGCAGGTCATGCAGGCGGAAGCTGCGAAAATCAGACCGGATGCGAGGATGAACCCGATTCTGTTAAAACCTACCAGTGATGTGGGAAGTCAGGTTATTGTCAACGGGCATGTGCTCGGAAACATGCCTGCAGCGTCTTATTTTAAATATAAAAAGCAGCTTGTCCCGGAAATCATGAAAGCTTACCGATCCCTGGAAGAGGAATATGACATTATTGTGATTGAGGGCGCGGGCAGCCCGGCAGAGATCAATTTAAAGAAAAACGATATCGTCAACATGGGCATGGCGAAGATGGTGGACGCGCCGGTGCTGCTTGCCGGAGATATTGACCGGGGCGGCGTTTTTGCGCAGCTTTACGGGACAGTTGCCCTGCTGGAAGAGGAAGAAAGAAAACGGGTGAAAGGACTGATTATCAACAAGTTCCGGGGAGACGTTGAGATTTTAAAACCCGGACTTGCAACGCTGGAGGAGCTGACGAAAATTCCGGTAGCAGGTGTCATTCCGTGGATTTATGCAAAGCTGGATGATGAGGACAGTCTCGCGCCTCGTCTGTCCCGGGTACAGGCGGGGGCAGGCGTGGATATCGCAGTGGTTCGCCTGCCGCATATTTCGAATTTTACCGATTTTAACCCGTTGGAGCAGCAGCCCGGAATCAGTCTGCGTTATGCAGGGGATGTAAAAACGTTCGGGCAGCCGGATATGGTGATTGTACCCGGAAGCAAAAATACGATGAGCGACTTGAAATGGATGCGCCAGAATGGTATGGAAGCCGCCATTTTGAAGCTTGCGGCAGCAAACGTGCCGGTGCTGGGAATCTGCGGGGGCTATCAGATGCTGGGCGAAAGCATCGAAGACCCGGGCGGGGAAGAAGAGGGCGGAAGCCTGCATGGAATGGGGCTTTTGCCGGTTAGAACCGTTTTTGAAAAAGAAAAGGTGCAGACGCGGGTGACAGGAGAAATTCTTCAAAACCCGGGCGCAGGAGACGGACTGTTCGCTGCGCTTTGCGGCAGTGTATTTTCCGGTTATGAAATTCATATGGGACATACAACAGGAAACGGAAAAAACCCGTTCTCCAGAATCCGGACGCTGACAAACGGAAGCACAGAAGCAGAGGAGGACTGGCAGGCAGACGGCGCAGTCTGCGGCAATGTTGCCGGTACTTATGTGCACGGACTTTTTGAAGACGGGTCGCTGACAAAAAATCTGTGTAGCGCGCTGCTTTCCAAAAAGGGAATCTGTGCAGAGGCGCTGACACAGGATTATGCGGCATTTAAGGAAAGTCAGTATGATCTTCTGGCAGCTGAAGTCAGAAAAGCACTGGATATGGAACAGATTTACCGGATGATGGAGAAGCAGGAGGGCGACAGATGAGCTATCAATATGTACTGCCGGGTGAAATTGAAAAACGTAGTTTTGAGATCCTTACGAAGGAGCTGGGTGACCGGAAGCTTTTACCGGAAAACGAGCCGGTTATCAAACGGGTGATTCATACGACGGCGGATTTTGACTATGTAGACAACCTTGTTTTTTCGGACGGCGCGGTAACAAAAGCTGTGGAAGCATTCAAAGCCGGGGCTGGAATTGTGACAGATACGCAGATGGCCCTTTCCGGCATCCATAAAAGCACTCTGGAGAGCTTTGGCGGGACCGCACGTTGTTTTATGAGCGATCCGGAAGTGGCAAGGCTTGCGAAAGAAAGACAGACGACCCGCGCGTGGGTGAGTATGGAGGAAGCGGCCAGGCTTCCGGGCAGATGGGTTTTTGCGATCGGGAATGCGCCGACCGCGCTGATTCGCCTGCATGAGCTGATCCTGGAGAAAAAAGTGGATCCTGTGCTGGTCATCGGGGTTCCGGTGGGCTTTGTCAATGTAGTGGAAAGCAAGGAAGAAATTCTGAAGGATCCGGTGCCGTATATTGTGGCGCGTGGACGAAAGGGTGGTTCGAACGTAGCGGCGGCAATCTGTAATGCCCTGTTATATACCGCCGCCGGAAGGACGCTATAGGCAGATACGGACTGTATTTGGCAGCTGTAGGCATCCCGGCAGCCAAAGCTGCGTCAGTGAAAAAAGGAATCGGAACGGCACACGCCTGGGCGCTTTTGCCAACCGGAGCAAAACCGGTTGCTTTGGCATTTCATAAGCCCGAGCTTCCATAGAAGCAGGCGTTCGATGTCCTGTCTGGATATGCAGGAAGCGCCGGGACGGCAGGCGGTTGGCAGCGTGCAGGCCGGACGGCCGGAAGCAGGGCAGGCGGTTTGCGTACAACAGCCCGGAGAATCACCGCTGCAGCGGCTGGAAACGTTGTCTGCACGGCAGCAGGAAGAACAGAAAGCCATCATGGAAGTCTCCTTACAAAAGACGGGGAAGACACTGCCTTTTTTCTTATCTTATGAAGAAGAAAAACAGGGGGTGACGAAGCGGGAAGCAGTTTCACCTGCCGTTTACATGAGAGCTGTTTTTGTGTTATACTAAAAAAAACGGATGGTATAGTCCGTCTGTAAAATACGAGTGATGAGGGGAGAAAATTGCCATGAAAGACAGGCAATATACAACAAAAGAGCTATTCCGGCGCTTTCAGCCATATTTTAAACCATACTGGAAAACACTGGTGCTGGATTTATTCTGCGCCGGGCTGACGACACTGTGCGAGCTGGTGTTGCCGATGATTATGCGTTACATTACCAATCAGGGATTGTATCATCTGGCAGAGCTTTCGGTTCAGACAATTCTGGGCGTGGTTGCGATTTATCTGGCGCTGCGCATAGTGGACTGCGTTGCCACTTATTATATGGCGGGCGTCGGACATATCATGGGCGCGAAAATCGAAACAGACATGCGCCGGGACGCGTATCAGCATCTGCATCAGCTGTCGAATACCTATTATAATAATACCAAGGTCGGACAGATCATGGGACGGATTACGAACGATCTGTTTGATGTGACCGAATTTGCGCATCACTGCCCGGAAGAATTCTTTATTGCCGGGGTTAAGCTCGTGATCGCATTTATCATCCTGATGCGGATCAATGTGCTTCTGACGCTGATTATTTTCCTGATTGTTCCGATCATGGTTGCAGTGTGCATGCATCTGAATTTTAAAATGCGCGATGTATTTCGCAGACAGAGAAACCAGATTGGTGAATTAAACGCCCGCATTGAGGACAGCCTGCTGGGGCAGAAGGTTGTAAAGGCATTTACAAATGAACAGATGGAGACGAACAAGTTTGAGACAGACAACAGACAGTTCTTTGACATCAAACGAGATTCCTATCATCTGATGGCGGTCTTTAATGCGACAACCCACGCTTTTGATGGCGCAATGTATGTGTCTGTTTTGCTTTTCGGCAGCATATTTATGATAAAGGGATGGGTCGCGGCAGGCGACCTGGTGGCGTTTCTTTTGTATGTGACGACGCTGATTGCGACGATCCGCAGGATTATCGAGTTTGCGGAACAGTTCCAGCGCGGCATGACAGGAATTGAACGGTTTTTGCAGATCATGGATGCGGACATCGAAATTTTCGATGAGGCAGACGCTGTGGAAATGGGAGAGCCGAAGGGCGAAATCGCATTCCACAATGTGAGCTTTGAATATCCGGATGATCACAATCAGGTGTTCAAAAACTTAAACCTGACAATTCATCCGGGAGAAAAGGTAGCACTGGTAGGACCTTCCGGCGGCGGAAAAACAACGCTGTGCAATCTGATCCCGCGTTTTTATGATGTGACGGGTGGCAAGATCACAATTGACGGAAAATCGATCAAACATTTTACGTTAAAGAGCCTGCGCCATAATATCGGCATCGTGCAGCAGGATGTTTATCTGTTCTCGGGCACGATCTATGACAATATCGTTTACGGAAGACCGGATGCGACACGTGAAGAAGTGATGGAAGCTGCAAAACGTGCGGGCGCGCATGAGTTTATCACAGAGTTGAAGGATGGCTACGACACCTACGTGGGCGAGCGGGGCGTAAAGCTTTCCGGCGGACAGAAGCAGAGAATCAGCATCGCCCGTGTCTTTTTAAAGAACCCGCCGATCATTATTTTGGATGAGGCGACCAGTGCGCTGGATAACGAGAGCGAATACGAGGTAGCAAAATCCCTTGGCAGGCTGTCTGAAGGGCGCACGACGCTGACCATCGCACACAGGCTTTCTTCTATCCGAAATTCCGATCGTATTTTGGTGCTGACCCATGACGGCATCGTGGAAGAAGGCAATCATGAAGAGCTTCTGGAAAAGCATGGCATATATGACCAATTCTACCGGATGGCGAACGAATTGAAATAAAAAAAAGGGGGCAATGGTGTATGAAGCTGCAGTTTATCGGTGCGAATCATGAAGTGACAGGAAGCTGTCATTACCTGCAGGCAGGAGACAGTTATATGCTGGTCGATTACGGAATGGAACAGGGCGTCAACCGGTTTGAAAACTGCCCGTTGCCGGTTCCGGAATCCCAGATCAATTTTGTGTTTTTAACGCATGCCCATATCGATCATTCCGGCATGCTGCCGCTTTTGTACGCACACGGCTTCCGCGGCAAGATTTATACAACGGAAGCGACCGCGGACTTATGCAGCATTATGCTCCGGGACTGCGCCCACATTCAGCAGCAGGAGGCGGAGTGGAAGAGCAGGAAGGCAAAACGCCATGCCGGAATCGAAGTGGAGGAGCCGTTGTATACGATGGAGGATGCGATCGGCACCATCAACTGTATCGTACCATGCCCGTATGGGAAAGAATTGGAAATAAACGATAACGTGACGATCCGGTTTACAGACGTCGGGCATCTGCTTGGATCCGCCAGCATCGAGGTATGGCTCAAAGAAGAGGGCTGCAGCAGAAAACTTGTTTTTTCAGGGGATATCGGCAACAAAAACCAGCCGCTGATAAAAGATCCGGAATATACAAAAACGGCAGATTATGTCGTGATGGAGTCGACCTATGGCGACCGCTTGCACGGCAGTACGCGCCCGGATTATGTCAGAGAGCTGACTCAGATCATCCAGGAGACGCTGGATAAGGGTGGAAATGTGGTCATTCCGTCGTTTGCGGTTGGGCGCACACAGGAAATGCTGTATTTTATCCGCAAAATCAAGGCAGATGGACTGGTTTCCAATCATGCGGATTTTCCGGTCTATGTGGACAGTCCGCTTGCGGTGGAGGCAACCGGCATTTTCAAACAAAACGAGCGGACCTGCTTTGACGAAGAGGCGATGGAGCTTGTCAGACAGGGCATCAATCCCATCACGTTTCCGGGGCTGCGCCTTGCGATCACGAGCGACGAATCCAAGGCGATCAATTTCGATGAAACGCCGAAGGTCATCATTTCCGCTTCCGGCATGTGCGATGCCGGGCGCGTGCGCCATCATTTAAAGCACAACCTCTGGAGACCGGAGTGTACGATTCTGTTTGTTGGCTATCAGTCGGTCGGAACGCCGGGACGGGCACTGGTAGACGGAGTGAAAGAAATGAGACTGTTCGGAGAGACGGTGGATGTAAACGCACAGATCAGGGTGTTAACCGGAATATCCGGACATGCGGACAAAAACGGTTTAATCGACTGGATCGAGGGCTTTGAAACAAAGCCGAAAAAAGTGTTTATTGTGCACGGTGAGGATCTCGTTACGATGTCGTTTGCGGACTGCTTAAAGGATGAACACGGGATCGATGCGTTTGCACCCTACAGCGGAACGGTCTTTAATCTGACGACGGAGACGTTTGAAAAGATTACAGAGCCTGTCGCTGTGAAAAAGAAGACCGCTGCAGCATCCGGCGGGCAGAGCAGCGCATACAACCGTCTTGTGGCTGCAGGACAGCGCCTGATGGCGTTGATTGGGCACTGCAAAGGAATGGCAAATAAGGATCTGGCGAAATTTGCAGACCAGATCAATTCGCTTTGCGATAAATGGAATTAAAATCAGGAGGAATCAAGGATAAGCATATGAGCATGGCAGATGAAATCTTTATCAATATGTGCCGGGATATTCTGGAAAATGGAACGAGCACGGAGGGTGAAAAGGTACGCCCGCACTGGCCGGATGGAACCAGCGCCTATACGATCAAAAAGTTCGGCGTAGTCAACCGCTACGACTTATCGAAGGAATTTCCGCTCCTGACGCTTCGCCGCACCGCTTTAAAGAGCGCGACGGACGAGATTTTGTGGATCTGGCAGCAGAAATCCAATAATATCCATGATTTACACAGCCATATCTGGGACGAATGGGCGGATGAAGACGGCAGCATCGGCAAGGCTTACGGCTATCAGCTTGGTGTAAAGCATCTGTATAAAGAGGGCTTGTTTGATCAGGTGGACCGCGTGATTTACGATCTGAAAAACAATCCGTTTTCGAGAAGAATCCTGACGAATATTTATGTGCATCAGGATTTGCATGAAATGAACCTGTATCCCTGTGCCTACAGCATGACCTTTAATGTGACGCAGAAGATAGGACACGATAAACTGACTTTAAATGCAGTTTTAAATCAGCGTTCTCAGGACGTTCTGGCGGCGAATAACTGGAATGTGGTGCAGTATTCTGTACTTTTGCATATGCTGGCACAGGTGTGCGATATGGAGGTCGGCGAGCTGGTGCATGTCATTGCGGATGCGCATATCTATGACCGCCATGTGCCGATTATCAAAGAACTGATTTCGCGGACGCCCTATCCGGCACCGAAATTCTGGTTAAATCCGGAGATCAAGGATTTTTATCAGTTCACAAGAAACGACGTGCGCGCAGACGATTATGTGACCGGGGAGCAGATCAATGACATCCCGATCGCAATTTGACGATAAAAGGAGAATACGCATGAATCTGATTGTAGCAGTGGATAAAAATTGGGCGATTGGCAATAAAGGGGAGCTGCTGGTGCGGATTCCGGCAGATCATAAGATGTTCCGACAGGAGACGACCGGAAAGGTTGTCGTGCTCGGGAGAAAGACGATGGATACATTTCCGGGCGGACAGCCGCTCAAAAACCGGGATAATATTATCCTGTCCCGCAACGAGGCATATCAGCAGAAGGATGCGCAGGTTGTGCATTCCGTCGAAGAGCTTCTGGAGGCGGTCAAGGGATATGACACGAAGGAGGTTTATGTCATCGGCGGAAGCAGCGTATACGAGCAGCTGCTGCCATACTGTGATACCGCGCATGTGACTAAAATTGACCATGCCTATGAAGCGGATGCGTGGTTCCCGAATCTGGACGAGGATCCGGACTGGGAGATAACAGCCGACAGTGACGAGCAGTATTACTTCGACCTGACCTATCATTTCCTTAAATATGAGCGCAAAAAGGGCTGAGCACAGACGGAAAGCTATGGCAGCCACGACAGCTTTAGCAGCCGCGGCTGCTGTGGATGCAAACGATCCGGTCTTCGGTGCAGTTTTTTTGTGTCATAGGAAACTTCGTCCTATGACACAAAAACGCTCCGCGCGGATCGCACTGCGGCGGAATGGTAGAATGTCGCTTACGCGACCCGCCGCAGGCGGAGAATCCTGCTTCGCAGGATTCTTTTTTGCTGCAACAGCTGCCGGTGTCTGCTGGGGGATCGAACCGCCCTGTGCTGTCACGTCCGCGAATCGTTTGCAGCGACCGCTTTTTCAAACAGTAGTCCGATTAAAAACCACGCCGGCGCGAAGTCGAGGCGAATCACATGGCTGATGTTCCAGGGGCTTTTCTGGTAGCTCCAGGGGCATTGGCCTTTTTTATCCAGAAAACGCCCGGTGGCGTACTCGACGGAAAAGATGCCGGTCATATAGATCAGCCCGCGCACGGTTTTTGGCAAATGCTTTAAAATCCGGTAGACGGGGCCGATCAGACAGGCGCAGCCGTAGATCGGAAACATCCATAAAGAAGTATGGCAGGTCAGCGTTTTGTCCTGACGGCGCAGCGCTTCTGCACCAGATACAAGGATTTCGAGGCACCAGCCGAGGGTGCCGCATTTTAAAAAATCTTTACACAATTTTTTCATGGAAATAGTATGTGCAAAACTTCAAATTCCATGCAAACTGTGCTAAGATTAAGAGTAAAAAATACAGATGGAGGAAGCGTTCATGGATTTGTCTACGCTCAGGAATGAAATAGACCGGATTGACAGCCAGCTGGTGCAGCTGTACGAGCAGCGCATGGAAATCTGCAGTCAGGTGGCAGAATATAAGATCGAAAATGGAAAAAAAGTATTTGACAAAACCAGAGAGGAAGAAAAGCTGGCG
Source organism: Gallintestinimicrobium sp. (assembly GCF_046968865.1). Classification (NCBI taxonomy): domain Bacteria; kingdom Bacillati; phylum Bacillota; class Clostridia; order Lachnospirales; family Lachnospiraceae; genus Gallintestinimicrobium; species Gallintestinimicrobium sp. The sequence continues at coordinate 121,833 of NZ_JBKVPW010000009.1, forward strand.
CGGGTACGCTCCCTGACCCATAATGATTTTAACAGTCAGGGTGTGACGGAGCTGTTTGAACAGATCATGGCGATGAGCCGAAAGCTCCAGTACCAGATGCTGGAAAGCCATGGACGCACCGGCAGGCTGCCCTTTATCCCGGTCGAAAATCTGGATACCAAAAAGGCGAGAGTCGTATTTCAGGGCGCAGAGGGCGCATATTCCCAGGCTGCGATGATGCGCTTTTTCGGGGAACGCATCGACAGCATCCATGTGGGCAGCTTCCGGGACGCAATGAGCGCGATCGAAGAGGGAAGCGCGGAGTTTGCGGTTCTTCCAATTGAAAATTCGACGGCAGGGATCGTTAGCGAGATTTACGATCTTCTGGTAGAATTTGAAAACTATATCGTCGGTGAGCAGATTTTAAAAATCAAGCATTGCCTGCTGGGTGTTCCGGGGACGAAGATTTCCGACATTCAGACCGTATATTCCCATCCGCAGTCGCTGATGCAGAGCTCGCGCTTTTTAGGCGGGCATTCCTGGCAGCAGATTTCCATGCCGAATAATGCGTTTGCAGCGCGGAAGGTTGCAGAAGATCGTTTAAAAACCCAGGCAGCAATCGCCAGTGAGTATGCCGGGAAGGTTTACGGGCTGGAGGTATTACAGAAGCCGGTCAACAACGTTTCCAACAATTCAACCCGGTTTATCATCGTGACGAACCAGAAGATTTTTAAGAAGAATGCAAAGAAAATCAGCATCTGCTTTGAAGTACCGCACGAGAGCGGCTCGCTGTACCATATGCTGTCGCATTTTATTTACAATCATTTAAATCTGACAAAGATCGAGAGCCGTCCGATCGAGGGACGGACGTGGGAATACCGGTTCTTCCTGGATTTTGAGGGAAATCTGGAAGACAGCGCCGTGAAGAACGCGCTGCGGGGACTTCGGGAAGAGGCCTCGAACATGAAGATTCTGGGAAATTACTAAACGGTTGAAAACAGCCGGATAAGGGGAAAGGGAGAATACAACAAGATGAAAACGGAACAGCTGATCCTTTACCGGGATTTTGAAGAAGGGGATTTGCTGACAGACATGGTCTGGCTGGCAGAAAACTATGCGGACGATTTTTACAATCTGTCGGATAAGGCGGGGCTCTTATACGACTGCATGCATCGGCTGTTAGACATGGCGGGCAGATACGGCTTTTATGGAAATCTCTGGCACTGCTATCTTGCAAATCTTCTGGTAAATAAGGAAAACAGCTATAGCTGCAGCGCGGAAATCCGTGGCAGCGTGGAAGGCAGCGTGAATCTGGCGGCGCTTCACGATATCCGGATTTTCAAGGAATTTTATGATTATGATCTGCAAACGGTAGCAAAAGCGCTCGGAGCAGAGGAGTTTTCTATCGTGCTTTTCTACGAGGGCAATCCGCAGGAGAGCAAAGTATATAATACCCGTATCCGAGACCGGATCTGCGATCTTGCGCAGCGGTTCTGTCTGGACCATACGCCGGAAGAAATGAAGCAGACTCTTACAGAATTTTATCAGGAATACGGCGTGGGACGGTTCGGGCTACATAAGGCATTCCGGATTGAAAAGAGAGACGGGCGCGCTGAAATCGTGCCGATCACCAATATCGCGCATGTGAAGCTGTCCGACCTGGTTGGCTATGAGATCCAGAAAAAGAAGCTGACGGACAATACCGAAGCGTTTGTCAACGGCAAAAAGGCGAATAACTGCCTGCTTTACGGCGACGCGGGAACCGGAAAGTCTTCCTGTATCAAGGCGATTGCCAACGAATATTACGGCAGCGGGCTGCGTATCATCGAGGTGTACAAACATCAGTTTCAGGATTTAAACGATGTAATCGCGCAGATCAAAAACCGGAACTACAAGTTCATTATTTACATGGATGATTTAAGCTTTGAAGAATTTGAGATCGAATATAAATATCTGAAGGCGGTCATCGAGGGCGGTCTGGAAAAGAAGCCGGAAAACGTCCTGATCTATGCAACCTCCAACAGACGGCATCTGATCCGGGAGACCTTTAAGGACAAACAGGACAGGGATGAAGAGCTGCATGTCAACGATACCGTGCAGGAGAAGCTTTCCCTCGTGTCGCGCTTCGGCGTCAGCATTTATTTCGGCTCTCCGGACAAAAAGCAGTTCCAGCAGATCGTTCAGACGCTGGCAGACCGTTATGGTGTAGCGATGAGCGAAGACGAGCTTTTGTTAAAGGCGAACCAGTGGGAGCTGTCCCACGGCGGACTTTCCGGACGGACGGCGCAGCAGTTTATCGATTATCTGTTAGGACAGTAAGCGTGCATTCTGTTGTATACGGCAGGAAAAGCGGCAGAAAGGATTATTCTGGCATATGAAAACGTTTGCAGCAATCAACGTGGGCTCTTATGAGCAGTCCCTGAAAATTTATACGATCACCAAAAACAGCGGCATCCGGGAGGTGGATTGGATTCGGAATCGTCTGGATCTTGGCGGTACCTTTGCGACCGGAAAGCTGAGCCATGAGGTGATGGACGAACTGTGCGCGGTACTGCGCAATTTTGTTTCGATTATGGAAGGCTATCGGGTGGATGACTACCGCGCCTGTGCGACGAGCGCCATCCGGGAAACAAAAAATACGGCGATCGTTCTGGATCAGATCATGCAGCGTACCGGAGTCAAGCTGGATGTGCTGAGCAACTCGGAACAGCGTTTCCTCGATTATAAATCGATCGCCAGCCGCGGCGGCTTCGAAAAAATCATCGAAAAAGGAACCCTTGTTCTGGATATCGGCGGCGGCAGCATTCAGATGTCACTGTTTGATAAGGATAAGCTTTCCGCGACGCAGAACATGCGCCTTGGCGTTTTGCGGCTGCAGGAAAAAATGAGCCGCTTAAATGTGCGCCCCTCTGAGAACGGTCCGCTTCTGGAGGAACTTCTGGAAGCACAGCTTTCTGTCTTCCGCAAGATGTATTTAAAGGATCGCGTGATCGAAAATATCATCGTAGTGGATGACTATATTTCCGCGCTGATTTTGGGAAAGCTCGGTAAAGTAGCCGGAAGCGGATATCTGGACCGGGATTCGATGGCATCTTATATGAATTATTTGCACGATCATACGGATATGGAAATCGTGCGCTATTTTGATACACCGGAAGAAAATGTGCCTTTGCTTCGAATTTCATCCGCAATTGTCCGTCAGGTCGCGCTGATGACGGATGCAAAGATGATTTGGGCACCGGGCGTGTCGCTATGCGACGGCATGGTATACGAATATGCGGAAGAATATAAACTTCTGGCACAGGTGCATGATTTCGAACAGGATATCGTGACCTGTGCGCGCGGCATCAGCAAGCGTTATATGGGCAGCAAGCGCCGTGCGGAGACGCTGGAGCAGATCGCACTGACGATTTTTGACAGCATGAAGCGCGTGCATGGTATGGGCAGACGGGAACGGCTGTTGCTTCGGATCGCAACGCTTCTGCACGACTGCGGCAAATATATCAGCATGGTCAATCTCGGAGAGTGCTCCTATGCGATCATCATGGCGACGGAGATCATCGGGTTGTCGCACCGGGAGCGGGAAATCGTCGCCAATATCGTGCGCTATAATCACCTGGAATTCGACTACAGCATGGAAAACAGCGAGGGGATCGACCGGGAGGAATACTTAACGATCGTCAAGCTGACTGCGATTTTGCAGATCGCGAACGCGCTTGACCGCAGCCACAAGCAGAAATGCAGGGATATCAAGGCGGTGCGCAAGGACGACAAGCTGATTTTGACAATCACTACCAACGAGGATATTACATTGGAAAGAGGTCTGTTCGGTTCTCGGGCAGAGTTTTTCCGGGAGGTTTACAGCATCGAGCCGGTGATCCGGCAGAAACGGATTTTGTAAAACTGTGCCTGCACATGCTTTGACTGCAGCGGGAACTATCGCAGTAAAGAACAATAGAATGCACGCACTGCGAGCATTCTATTGTCATGAATAAAAAGAAAGGGTCAGAAAATATGGATAAGAAAGAACTTCAGAATCCCGCATTGTATACAAACCGGGAGCTGAGCTGGCTTTTATTTAATAAAAGAGTGTTATCGGAAGCGCGCGACAAACAGCTTCTGTTGTTTGAACGACTGAAATTTTTGAGCATTACCGCTTCCAATCTGGATGAATTTTTCATGGTGCGGATCGGCTCCCTTGTGGATATGATCCATGCCGAATATACCAAAAAGGACATCGCCGGAATGTCTGCAAAAGAGCAGCTGGACGCGCTGATGGAGGAAACCCATAAGTTTGCGGCGCTGCAGTATTCCACCTACAACCGGATGCTTCTGCCGCAGCTTCGGGCAAATGGGTTAAATTTTGTGGAGCATCACGAGCAGCTGACAGAGCGCCAGGCACAGTATGTGGATGAATATTTCGAAGAAAATGTGTATCCGGTTCTGACACCGATGGCGGTGGATTCTTCCAGACCGTTCCCACTGATCCGCAACAAGACGCTGAATATCGGCGCGCTGGTTGCCAAAAAGGGAGAAAAGGATACGGAAATCGAGTTCGCAACCGTACAGGTTCCGTCTGTTTTGCCGAGAGTTGTGCGGATTCCGGCGGCGAAGGAGGGGGACACAGAGGTTGCGGTGCTGCTTCTGGAAGAGATCATTGAGCGCAACATCAGCAAGCTGTTTTTAAATTATAACGTTCTATGCGCACATCCGTTTCGAATTACACGAAATGCCGATCTTGCAATTGATGAGGATGAGGCGGAAGATCTGCTTTTGGAAATTGAAAAACAGATCAAAAAGAGAACCTGGGGACAGGCAATCCGCCTGGAAATCGAGGCAGCTGCGGACAGACGGCTGTTAAAGATTCTGTGCCGCGAGCTTTCCGTGCGTAAGGAGGACGTTTTTGAAATCGACGGACCTCTTGACCTGACTTTTTTGATGAAGGTATACGGATTGGAGGGCTTTGACGAGCTGCGTGCGCCGAAATATACGCCTGCGCCCGTGCCGGAGTTCGACGGTACCGACAATATTTTCGATGTAATCAAAAAAGGCGACGTGCTGATGCACCATCCGTACCAGAGCTTCGTGCCGGTCGTGGACTTTATCCGGCAGGCGAGCAAAGACCCGGATGTGCTTGCGATCAAACAGACACTGTATCGTGTCAGCGGAAATTCGCCGATCATCGCGGCGCTCGCGCAGGCTGCGGAGAACGGTAAGCAGGTTTCCGTTCTGGTAGAATTAAAGGCGCGTTTCGATGAGGAAAACAACATCGTTTGGGCGAGAAAGCTGGAAAAAGCGGGCTGTCATGTTATCTATGGTTTGGTCGGCTTGAAGACCCACAGCAAGATTACACTGGTTGTCAGAAAGGAGGAGGATGGCATCCGCCGTTATGTACATCTGGGAACCGGAAACTATAACGATGCAACTGCAAAGCTCTACACCGATATCGGCATGATGACGGCAAGCGAAGCGATCGGTGAGGATGCGACGGCGGTATTCAACATGTTGTCCGGTTATTCAGAGCCGCGTTCCTGGAACCGTTTGAGCCTTGCACCGTTGTGGTTAAAAGATCGTTTCCTGTATCTGATCGAGCGGGAAAAGAAAAACGCGGAAGCTGGGCGTGAGGGACATATCATTGCAAAGATGAACTCCCTGTGCGATCGGGATATTATCGTGGCGCTGTATGAGGCGAGCCGCGCGGGTGTAAGGATTGAGCTGATCGTGCGCGGTATCTGCTGCTTAAAAGTCGGAATTCCGGAAGTGAGCGAAAATATTTCCGTGCGTTCGATCGTCGGAAACTTCCTGGAGCATGCGCGCGTATTTTACTTTGAAAATAATGGCAATCCGGAATTTTACTGTAGCAGCGCAGATTGGATGCCGAGAAATCTGGAGCGCCGAGTGGAGATTTTGTTCCCGGTCGAAGCACCTGCTTTGAAAGAAAAGCTCTGGCACATTCTGGAGGGACAGCTGCGCGACAACAAGAAAGCACATATCTTAAAGCCGGACGGCAGCTATGAAAAGGCGGACGGCCGCGGCAAGGAACCCTACTGCGCACAGGAGGTGTTCTGCAAAGAGGCACAGGAGATGAGCGTCAAAAAAGAATATCGGGACACACGGGTATTCATTCCGGAAACCCATGTGGAAATGGAGTAAGGACATGCAAAAAGAGCAAAACGTTCGGCTGGTACTGGCATCCGCATCCCCGCGGCGCCGGGAGCTGCTTTCGCAGATCGGACTGGAATTTACCGTTATGCCGAGCACAAAAGAAGAAAATGCAAAAACGACGGAGGCAGGTGCGCTGGTGCAGGAGCTGTCCCGTCAGAAAGCGGTGGATATCTGGGAGCAGCTTTCTGGCGGGCAGGGGCAGAATCCTGACGCAGATCAGGAGCAGATCTCTGAGGAAACACAGGAGCCGAACCTTAACGGAAAACGGCAGCCGGAGTTGCTGGTGATCGGCGCGGACACGGTGGTATGCTGTGAGGGAAAGATCCTCGGAAAGCCGCATAGCAGAGAAGCGGCAGCAGAAATGCTGACAGCTCTGCAGGGGCGCAGTCATGAAGTCTATACCGGCGTAACGCTTTACAGTCAAAGCGAGACGGTCACATTTTTCGAGTGCACGCAGGTGGAATTTTATCCGATGACGGAAGTGGAAATTTCCGAATACATTGACAGTAAAGAGCCGATGGACAAGGCGGGCGCTTATGGCATTCAGGGACTGGGCGCGCGGTTTGTCAAAGGCATTCGTGGTGACTATAACAATGTGGTAGGACTGCCGGTTGGGCGTCTGTACCAGGAACTGAAAAGCCGCGGATGGATGTAGAAGCAAGTTTGAAACAAAGAAGTAGAGGTTACCCGAGGAAATGCATATGAAAAAAGCAGTGATTTTTGATCTGGACGGAACGCTTGCGAATACGCTGACTTCCCTCGCCTATTGCACGAACCGGGCGCTGGAGGATTTTGGACTGCAGGCGATCCCACAGGAATGTTATAAAAAATTCGTAGGAAACGGCGCGCGCATGCAGATTACGCGGGCACTGCGTTATGTAGGGGCAAAAGAGCAGCCCTCCCCTGTCCGGGACGATGATGGTTTTGCGGCGGTTCCGTGCCTTTTGGACGAGGTTTATGACCGATACATGGAATATTTCGCAAAGGACTGCCTGTATGAGGTCAAGCCCTATCCCGGCATTCCAGAGCTTTTAGATACATTGAAGGAGAAGAAGATTAAGATCGCCGTGTTCAGCAATAAGCCGCATGCCAACACGGTTGATGTGGTAGAAACGCTGTTCGGCAAAGGCTTTTTTGATGCTGTGCAGGGACAGAAAACGAATGTCCCCAAAAAGCCCGCGCCGGACGGCGTATACGCGATTATGGAACGGCTCGACGTTTCGCCGGAGGAAACGATTTACGTCGGCGACAGCTGGGTGGATATCGAAACAGGCAGAGCCGCAGGCAACTTCGCCGTTGGCGTGCTGTGGGGATTTCGGGATGAGGAAGAGCTGCGGGCACATCATGCGGACGCGGTGATTACAGCCCCGGGCGAGCTGCTGGAATTGCTGTGAAATTTTTTATTTTTTTCTGTAACGTTTTACCGCTTTGGCAGGATATAGAAGTATAGGCTGCCGGTGCAAACTCCGATTCTGGGACGTTGAAGCAATAGAATGCACGCTCTGCGAACATGCTATTGTCTGAACAAATAAAACGGCAGCTGGAAAAGGAGAGCTTCATGGCGGAAAACAACCCAAAACAAAAACGACGCACGCCATCGTGGTGTGCGCAGCTGCCCAATCGGCTCGGCAGGCGGATGACAGAGTATTGTCTGAGAAAAGGCTGGTCGCTGTATGTGCTTTCAGCCGCATCCGGTGTGCCGCTGACAACGATCGCGCACATCGCGGACGGGTCGACAAAAAATCCGGGAATTTATACGATCATGCGGATCTGCAGGGCGCTGGACGTCCCGCTTGCCGTGTTCCTGGACGGACTGGAAGATGAGTGTGGAAATGAATGAAAACAAAAAAGAAAAACAAGGAGGATTCTATGGGTTACGAGTATGATGAGGCGGTACTGAAGTGTTTTTTGAAGCAGCAGGACAGGCTGTTTCCAGAGCCGGTAGCAGAGGGAATGGAAGAAGCGGAAGCCTTCCTGGAGGACTGCATGGCGGTTGTTGTGGATTCCAAAGCTGCGGTGATGGAGTATTTTGAAGAAGCGGGAATCGACGTGGAGAACCCGGATCAGGTGTTGGACGAAGCAGAGGTTTTCGACGTCGGAGATGGGCGCTACCTGATCGTAGAAGGATAAAAGCGAATTAAAAAGCTCAGGGAATTTGTCACAAAGGTGACGTTCCCTGAGCTTTTTATTCATGATACTTTTTACATCTCAAACAGCTGTAAAATCGCTTCCGAGAGTCCATCGTGGTCGTTATCCTGCTGCGTGATAAAATCGGCGCAGGCTTTGACCTCGGGCGTAGCGTTTGCCATCGCAACGGCAGTTCCGGCAGCCTGCAGCATGGAAATGTCGTTTTCGGCGTCTCCGGCAGCGACACTGTTGGAAAGCGGAATCTGAAAATGCTCGCAGACGAAACGGACAGCGTTTCCCTTCCCGGCGGTCTTATCGAAAATTTCAAGATAAATCGGATTGGAAAAAATTGCGGAGATCTTGTCGCCGTATTTTTCCTGAATTCTGCTGCGAAACGCTTCCAGACGTCCGTGGTTTTCCATATCGATCGCCAGAAGCTTGCAGGGTGCGTGTCCGATCGTCTTTAAAAGATCGTCGCTGACCTGATATTCCATTCCGGTGCGGGAGCAGTAGTGTTTTACTTCGACGCCGTCTTTGGGGGCAACAACGCAGGTATCGCTGTAGGAATGTAGGTACAGGCTTTCTTCCTGCGCCATCGAAATGATATCCTCGGCGATTTCGATTGGGACACTTTTACGCATCAGAAAGGTTTTGGTGTCGCAGTCATAGACCTCGTTTCCGTTCGCAGCGATGATAACCGTATCGGGAAAGAGCAGACCAGCATTTTTCGCAACCTTTAAAACACTTGGCAGGGCACGGCCGGAGGTGAGTACCAGACGGTTGCCTGCTAGCACCATTTTGGAAAGCAGCAGCTGCATACCGGGCGAAACTTTTTTCGCGGAATTGAGCAGCGTGCCGTCTAAGTCGGTAAACAGTATTTTTTCAGACATCGAACAGTTCCTTCCTTTTTTTCTTGAGGGCAATCAGAATATCTTCCGGGATAAAAAGCTTGCCATAGCCGGTTCCAAGCTCCAGTCCGGGTTTGCTTTTTCCGTGAAAATCGGAGCCGCCGGAAATCAACAGCCCATAGCGGGCAGCCAGCTGGCGCATCTGACGCTCCTCCCCGGCGGAATAGGTCGAATAAACCGCTTCCAGCGCGACCAGTCCGGCTTCTTTTAAGTGGCGGACGAGGGAGGAAAGGTTATCCTTTCCCATATGGTAGAGCGTCGGATGGGCGAGAACCGAGATGCCCTTGACGGCGAGAATTAGGGAAACCGCCTGGGCGGGCGTGATTTTTTCCCGGGGAACAAAATATTTGGTATGGTCCCCGAGATAGCGGTCGAACGCTTCCGGCAGGCTTTTGACATAGCCGTGGTCGAGCAGATATCTGGAGTAATGCCCTCTTGTAATGACGCAGTCCGGAAAGGCTTCCAGCAGCTTTTCATAGCTGATATCGATGCCGTCTGCAGCGAGGCGGGCGCACATTTTTTCATTTCGCTCTTCGCGCGCACGAACAAAGCTTCCGATCTGCTTCTGAAAAGCGGGAGCATTCTCATCGATAAAAAGACCAACGATGTGGACGTCCTTTCCATAGTATTCTGTGGAAAATTCGATTCCGGGGATGACTTCGATGCCTTTTTCCTGTCCGTATGCGACGGCCTCCTTAACACCGGCAGTCGTATCGTGGTCGGTCAGGGCAAAAGCGGTCAGCCCCTTTGCAATCGCCATATCGACAAGCTCGGAGGGCGTAAAGCTTCCATCGGATTTGTTGGAATGCACATGAAGGTCTACGGTGTTCAATCTTCGTCACCCTCTCTGTCAGCGGTGTAAACGGTACGTTTTCTCGCCATTTCATCGCTTTCCAGGTATTCGTCATAAGTGGTGATCTTGTCGATTAAGGAACCGTCGGGCAGGATTTCCATAATGCGGTTTGCGGTCGTCTGTACGAACTGATGGTCGTGGCAGGCAAACAGCGCAACGCCCGGGAACTTGATCAGACCGTTGTTCAGTGCGGTGATGGATTCCATGTCCAGATGGTTGGTCGGCTCGTCTAAAATCAGGCAGTTTGCACCGGAAATCATCATTTTGGAAAGCAGGCAGCGCACCTTTTCACCACCGGAAAGGACTTTTACCTTTTTCACGCCATCTTCTCCTGCAAACAGCATACGTCCGAGGAAGCCGCGGACATAGGTTGCGTCCTTGACAGGAGAGTATCCGGTGAGCCAGTCTGCGATCGTATCGTCGTTGTCGAATTCTGCGGCAGGATCCTTCGGGAAGTACGCCTGGGAGGTTGTAATGCCCCATTTGTAGGTTCCTTCGTCGGGTTCAAGCTCGCCTGCAAGGATTTGGAACAGCGTGGTCTTTGCCAGCTCGTTGCTGCCGACAAATGCGATCTTGTCGTTGTGACCAACGATAAAGGAGATATTGTTTAATACTTTTACGCCATTTACGGTCTTGGAGATGCCGTCTACGGTGAGGACTTCATTGCCGATCTCGCGGTCGGGGCGGAAGTCAATATAAGGGTATTTCCGGCTGGAGGGCTTGATGTCGTCCAGCTGAATCTTTTCGAGGGCGCGCTTTCTGGAAGTCGCCTGCTTGGATTTGGAAGCATTTGCGGAGAAACGGGAGATAAATTCCTGCAGCTCCTTGATTTTTTCTTCTTTCTTACGGTTTGCTTCCTTCATTTGCTTGATGAGCAGCTGGCTGGATTCATACCAGAAATCGTAGTTGCCGGCATAGAGGGTGATCTTGCCGTAGTCGATGTCTGCGATATGGGTGCAGACTTTATTTAAGAAATAACGGTCATGGGATACGACGATGACGGTATTTTCGAAATTGATCAAAAATTCTTCCAGCCATGCGATTGCATCCAGATCCAGATGGTTGGTAGGCTCATCGAGCAGCAGGATGTCCGGGTTGCCGAACAGTGCGCGTGCCAGCAGGACTTTGACCTTTTCGCTGCCGTTTAAGTCGCGCATCATGCTGTAGTGGAGGTCGGTGTCGATGCCAAGACCGTTTAATAAAGTAGCAGCGTCAGATTCTGCGTTCCAGCCGTCCATTTCTGCAAATTCTGCTTCCAGCTCGGAAGCGCGGATGCCATCTTCATCGGTAAAATCTTCCTTTGCGTAGATGGCGTCCTTTTCCTTCATAATTTCATACAGGCGTGAGTTACCCATGATGACGGTGTCCATAACGGGGTATTCGTCATATTTAAAATGATCCTGCTCCAGCACGGAAAGACGCTGTCCGGGAGTGATGACAATATCGCCGTTGGTGGTCTCAAGCTGTCCGGAAAGAATCTTTAAAAAGGTGGATTTGCCGGCGCCGTTGGCACCGATGAGGCCGTAGCAGTTGCCCTCTGTAAATTTGATGTTTACGTCTTCAAACAGCGCCTTTTTGCCGAGGCGCAGCGTCACGTTGTTTGCACTGATCATGTTGAATTACCTTTCTTTTCCTGAAAATACATAAAAAACTACAATATGATATCAATCCTTTCCTATTTTACAGAAAATCATGAATATTTCAAGTGAAAAATGACCGCCGGGCAAGCTTTTTACTGGACAAAAGGTTTTCTGGATACTATAATTTAAAGAGCGTATCATGATCAGAAAGAACAACCGGTCAAAAAGGAAAGAACAGGATGGATCAGATTCAGGAAGGAGAGCATTTATGGCATACGGTTCAATGACAATGGAGGAACGGTTAAAAGAGCATATCAAAGAATACAGCCTGGAGAATCTGCTGGATCTTTCTTTGGTAAAGGCATGTTTTGAGGATATTTCCAAAGTGCTCGGAATCGAGCTTTTGCTGACGCAGCGCCACGGGGAAATCGCAGTGGAGGTCGGCAATTTTGCAGGCTTTGAGCCGGATGTTGTAAACGATCCGGGCAGAAAGCTTCGCGTATTCAATCGGACGATTGGTCATCTCTATGTAAAAATGGATCAGGCTTCCGATCAGGAGCTTGCAGAGCGCATTGTTGAACATATGATGCTGCAGTATGAAGCACTGGCGTGTGACCATTATCGTTACCGTGAGACAGCGATCTATGCAGACGAGCTGGAAGAGGCGATGGAGCAGGAGGCTTACCGCATCAAGCGCGGCGAACACGAAGACGCCCTGACTGGTTTGCTGAATAAGACCTATATGAAAGGACGCCTTCTGGAAATGCAGGAGACCGCTCCGGCTGCAGTGATCTGCGCCAATATTAACGACTGGAAATTTGTCTATGACCATTTCGGCAACGAGGAGAGTGACCGCCTGATCAAGACCGTTGCAGGTCTGATCCGCAAGGAAGCGAAGGAAGAGTACCTGATCGGCCGTGTGGACGGAGATGTATTCGAAATCGTAATTCCGACACCGGAGGACGGAGAAGCGGAAGCGTTCTGTGACAGAATCCAGCAGGCGTGTACGAACTATGAAGATCCGTATCTCGCACCTTCCCTTGCGATTGGTCTGGTTTACCGTACGAATGTGGAAGAGTCGTTCGACAAATGTTATTCCGACGCGGAATATGAGATGTGTTACAATAAGCTGGATGTCAAGCATGCAGATGGCTATAAGGAGCGCCTGGAGCATGGACTGAAATAGTTACAGTTCACTCGCACCATTCGCAAAAGCGCGTTCTGCGGACATTTTGTTATCGAGAACGAAAGAATCGCCGGGGGTGCAGCTGTGACTGTGCGCCTGGCGTTTTTACCGCATGGGAAACGGATGCCTCATGCGAAACCTGTCTGGTCGGAATTGTTACAGTTCCCCCACGTCATTCGTGAAAACCCTGTGAAATTCAAAAAAGTGCTGGACAATCCGGCATGCCTGTGATAAGATACAAAATAGTGATGCGTAATACATTTGTAATATATTCGTATATTGCAGTCTTGCAACCGTAGTCTAACGGATAGAACGAAGGCCTCCGACGCCTTTAATGCAGGTTCGATTCCTGTCGGTTGCATTTTATCGCATCACTTTTTTTGTTGTAACAACAGAACAGAAACCCGTAAATTAAACAGAACAGACAAAACGGTTGTGATAGAAGATTGAAAAATAACATTTTTCAATCGCGAGATTTGTGTCTGCGCGCACTTGACACAAACTCGATATGCGCAAAAAAGCGTGCGCAGAAATGAGCGGAAAGTATGAAGAACGAAAAGATGAAAGAAATTCTGGATTTTTTTCGGAATAACAAGAAAAAGACCTGTATTGGTGCAGGCGCAGGTGTTGCAGTAATTGCGGTATGTGTTGCGGTCGGCATCACGCTCGGAAACGGTGCAAAGACGACAGCTTCGAACACCGGAACACAGACGCAGACGGAAACGACGACAGAGACAGCGGAAACGGAGACAACGCTGCAGATGCCGCTGGAAGAAAATACCGTGCCGGAAGTAACGCAGCTGATTACCGAATATTATAATGCGGCTGCTGCCGGTGACATGGATACGATCAATTCCATCGTCAATACCTACGATCAGGAGACGCAGATCTATCTGCAGAAGATGAGCGAGCATATTGAAGCGTACCAGAACGTGGTCTGCTATACAAAGACAGGCCCGGTAGACGGTTCTTATTTGGTCTATGCTTATTATGAAATCAAGTTTAAAGACCTGGAAACTGCAGTGCCCGGCATCAGCCCGTATTTGGTTTATCCCAGAGAGGACGGAAGCCTGTATATTTATGAAGGCGATGTGGAGGATTCGGTCAATCAGTATCTGGAAGATATTTCCGCGCAGGACGACGTCATTGACCTGATGAATCGGGTACAGGTTGTCTTTAATGAAGCGGTTATGCAGGACGATACACTCAACAATTATCTGGCGCAGCTAAAAGAAGATCTGCAGGTAGAGGTCGGTGAAGCTTTGGCAGAGGCTGAGACGGCTTCTGAAGAGGAGACGCAGCCTGCAGAGGCGGCAGCAGAAGCTCAGACCACTGTAACAAAGGTAGAAGCGACAGACGTTGTCAATGTGCGTTCCTCCGATAGTGAACAGGCAGAGCGCCTTGGCAAGGTGGCAGTCGGCGAAGTGCTGAAACTGCTGGAGAAGAAGGAAAATGGCTGGTCTAAGGTCGAATATAACGGCAAAGAAGGCTATATCAAATCGGAGTATTTAAAGGACGTGGAAGAAACACAGGAGGCTCAGGCAGAGTCTTCCGCTTCCGAAGCTGCACAGACGGCAGAGTCTTCTGCAGCTACAACATCGACGTCCTCGGATTTGCCTGCATCCGGCAAGATCAAGATCGCACAGACAATCAACATCCGGAAGGCCTGCAGCGAAACTGCGGACAAGATCGGAACCGCATTTCCAGGCGAAACGTTGGAAATTGTGATGCAGCAGGCGGACGGCTGGACTAGAGTCAAATATAACGGCGAAACCGGCTATGTAAAGACCGAAGTTTTAAAAGTTTTAAAATAAGAAAAACGGTATTCTTTCCCGATTTTTGGGAACGCTAAGACCGGAAGTGTTTCTGACAGTGAGATACACTTCCGGTTTTTACGTTACAGGAAATGATGCTATCCTGTTTTCGGGACAGAAAAAGGGAGGAATACCGGATATGAAAAATGACGATATTGAACTGCTTCGGGAGGTTCAGAAGAATGCGGAAATGGGGATGCATGCTCTGGAGGTCATTAACCCGAAGGTGTACGACAATTCGATGGCGCTGATGCTGGCGCGGGAATCCTTTAAATATGGGGAACTTCACGACCGCGCGAGGGCGGTGCTGTTTTCGAAAAACCAGACGCCGGACCCAGTCAACAAGGTAAAGCAGCTGATGCTGACTGCGTCCATTCATGGGAACACGCTGTTTAATGCCACTACGAGCCATATGGCGGAAATGCTGATCCGCGGCAGCAGCATGGGGATGACCAGTCTCTGGAAAGCGATGAACCGGAATGAAAAAGCGGATGGACAAGCGCTGGAGCTTGCCGGGGAGCTGCTGGATTTTGAGGAAAACAATATCCGAGAGCTGAAAAGGTATCTTTAACGCAAAAGCAGTTCAAAAAATTTCGGAAATTTTTTAGTTTAATGTGATAAAGTGCTTGCATTGAAAAAACAATAAGTATATAATAGCTTCGAAACTGAACAACTGGACAAGGAGGAAAGATTTATGTCATATGTTGATGAGGTGATTGCGCAGGTTGTTGAGAAAAACCCTGTTCAGCCCGAATTCCATCAGGCAGTAAAAGAAGTACTGGAGTCTCTGCGCGTCGTTGTAGAGGCAAACGAAGAAGAATTTCGTAAAAACGCGCTCCTGGAGAGACTGACGAATCCGGAAAGACAGATTATGTTCCGCGTTCCCTGGGTAGACGATAAGGGACAGGTTCAGGTAAACACTGGTTTTCGCGTACAGTTTAACAGTGCAATCGGACCCTACAAGGGCGGACTGCGTTTCCATCCTTCCGTAAATCTTGGTATTATCAAATTCCTGGGCTTTGAACAGGTATTTAAAAATTCGCTGACAGGTCTTCCGATCGGCGGCGGTAAGGGCGGCAGCGATTTTGATCCGAAGGGCAAATCTGATCGTGAGATCATGGCATTTTGCCAGAGCTTTATGACAGAGCTGTATCGTCATATCGGTGCAGACACAGACGTTCCTGCCGGTGATATCGGTGTAGGTGGCCGAGAGATCGGATATTTATATGGACAGTACAAGAGAATCCGCGGTCTGTATGAAGGTGTGCTGACCGGAAAAGGCCTTACCTACGGCGGCTCTCTTGCTAGAAAAGAAGCAACCGGCTATGGTCTGCTGTACATGACCCGTGAAATGCTGAAGGAAAATGGCATTGAACTCGCAGGAAAGACTGCAATTGTTTCCGGTGCCGGAAACGTTGCGATCTATGCAATTGAAAAAGCATATCAGCTGGGTGCAAAGCCTGTTACTGCCACAGATTCCACCGGCTGGATCTATGATCCGGAAGGTGTTGATCTGGAAGCATTAAAAGAGATCAAGGAAGTGAAACGTGCAAGACTTTCTGAGTACACCAAGTATCGTCCGAACGCGGAATATCATGAGGGCAAGGGCGTATGGAGTGTGAAAGCTGATATCGCACTTCCCTGTGCGACTCAGAATGAGCTGCAGTTAGAGGATGCGAAGGCACTGGTTGCAAATGGTGTGATCGCTGTCTGCGAGGGTGCTAACATGCCTACCACTCTGGAAGCTACCCAGTATCTGCAGGAAAATGGCGTTTTATTCGTTCCCGGCAAGGCAGCAAACGCAGGCGGCGTAGCTACCAGTGCACTGGAGATGAGCCAGAACAGCGAACGTTTGAGCTGGACATTCGAGGAAGTAGATGCAAAGCTGCAGCAGATCATGATCAACATCTTCCACAACATGGATGATGCAGCCAAGAAATATGGCAAAGCAGGAAATTATGTTGTAGGCGCAAACATTGCAGGCTTCGAGAAAGTCGTAGATGCGATGAACGCCCAGGGTATTGTTTAATAAGTACGAAAAAGGGGCTGTCGCACTAACGTGCGGCAGCTCATTTTATATAGTGCGCCTAGCGG